>JAMCZG010000004.1 GCA_023485715.1 Patescibacteria group bacterium | reverse complement strand
GACATCAAAAATACGACAAAGAAAAATTGCTAACGCTTTATAATTGGGGAGGGTGGCTTATTTGGAATTATCCCGAAATAAAACCGACGATCGACGGAAGAATGCCGTTTTGGAGGAATAAATCCGGATACAGCGGATTTTTGGATTATTATGCTTACGAACAAAATCTTAAAGATATCGATAAAGGAAAATTCGACATAGTTTATGTTTCACCATCCAAACCTATTTATGACCGGTTAATTAATCTAACAAAGGAAAACAAATGGAAATTAATCTACAAAGATAAATATTCTGGGATTTTTATAAGAAATTGATTATGCAGTCCTGACAAATCCTGCTTGCTTACAGACCTCTATGCCGCCATGACGAGTCACTTTTCCACAACTTTCTACAGACCCCTCTAAAACTCCGACCGGATATTCTCCACTTTTGTCTCCCGGGGAATATTGTTTTCTTGCAGGTATTTCCGCTCCATGCTCATGGGAAACAGCATCACTACACCAATCAACGCAACCCGGATAAGAACATTTTAGCCTTTCTGGCATACTATAAATCGATTATAACAACAGAAATTTTAGTTGTCGACAGGTTATTTTCTTTGCTGATTTCGACCCTTATTTCTGTTTTGCCGTTTGATCCGACGAGTTTGTTTAAAATTTTTTCGTTTGCTTTTGTCTGGACAAAAGATTTGGCATTCATACCCATTCCTTTAATTTTTTCTTTATACCAGTCTGTGATTAATTGCGTATCGTCCGAACTCTCAAGTTCCAAACTACCAACGCTATCTTTTGTTTTTATCGAGCCTGGGTAAATCAGGTCTTCGTTCTGTTCGGAATTATTCTGATTTTGATTTGCTACCGGAGTCGGGCTATTCGAAGGTTGGTTTTGATTTTCGTTAAAAACTGTCGGGGTGGGGGATTTACTAATCGTTGGAGTCGGGGTGCTCGAAACCGCTTTTTGCTGTTTTTGGCTAGTCGGATTCAAAAAATATTTTTGTCCTAAAATTATTACTAATAGAAGTGCCACTAGAATTCCTAAAACCCTAACGCTATTCATGCACCCATATTATACCGCTATTGTCAAATGGTTTTATGGTCTCTTTTTTACGTAAGCCACCGCAACTGCGCCTGGTCCCGCATGTACTCCAACTACCGATCCCACTTCGGTAAAAATAATCTTTTTTGTGTAATAGTCTGAAATTCTATCCGCTAATTCGGAGGCCTCATTCCTTGCCGACCTATATCTTAATTCCCTGTTCCCGCCAAATTCCGGTAAGTCTTCCATCTTATCGAGGTATAAAACAGATAAATACGGAAAATCTAAATCCACCTGTCCGGTTACAATATTTACCAGCTCCGTTAAGGATTTTTCCCTTGTTCTGGGTCTCATTAAAACAGTATCTTTGCTCTGATTTATTTCAATAACCGGTTTGATCTTAAGCATTGATGCTATTAACTCTCTTGTTCTTGAAATTCTGCCTCCTGCATGCAAGTTTCTAAGAGTATCTATAGTAAAAACTACTGAGATTCTCGGAATAAGATCATATATTTCTTTACAAATATCTTCGCAAGGCATTCCTCTTTTTGCCATTTCCGCAGCCATTACCGCCAATAAGCCAGAGCCCATCGAAACAGATTGGGAGTTAATTATTTGAACTTTATCTTTCATTTCTTGCCCAATTTGTTCGTGAGAAGCATTTTGTCTTAAAGATTCCGGCTTATCAAGCTCTTCTGCGCGATAATACATGGACAAGCCTGCCAACGCGTTGTCGTAGCTTGAGCTGATCGGAGGGGGAGCAATGGTAACAACAATTAGATTAGATTTTCGGCTGATAGTATTTATGGCGCGATAGTAATCATATGGATTTGGGGCGTTCGACTTAGGTAACTCTCCTGTACGTTTTAGGTGTTTTGCCATTCTTCTGACGAATTCTTGCGGAGAAAGCTGATCCTGGCTAAAAGATTCGCCACCAAAAGATAAGCCTCCTTGAACAATTTGTATATCTAGCGAGTTACGATATTCTTCCGGAATATCAGCCATACTGTCTGAAACAATAGCTACCCTATTTTCTACGTTCATAAATAGAGGGGAAATTATAACAAATTTTAAAATCTGTTACAATTAAAAAGGAAACTATGAATCGAGAAGAGGCGTACAAAATTTTAACAGAACTTGTTAAAAACCCGGGACTTATAAAGCACCATCTGGCATGCGAGGTAGTAATGCGTGCATTCGCTCAAAGATTTAATCAGGACATCGAGAAATGGGGACTGGTCGGATTGCTGCACGACGCGGATTACGAGCTTTCACGCGACCACCCGGAAAAACACTCTTTGATTTTGGAAGAAAAATACGGGAGTGTGATTCCACCCGACATTATGTACGCGATTAAATGCCACAATTTCGAAAATACAAAAGTCGAGCCAAAAAGTCTAATGGATTGGAGCATTTATTGCTCTGACGAGTTGACCGGAATAATAATCGCCGGAACATTAGTTAGCCCCGAGCGAAAATTAACCAATATTACTCCGGATTTTGTTTTAAACCGGTTTAACGAAAAATCTTTTGCTAGAAGCGCAAACCGCGAATCGGTAAAAAGATGCGAAGACAAATTGGGGATTCCGCTTTTGGAATTTATCACAATTAGTTTGAATGCGATGAAAACAATAAGTAATGAACTTGGGTTGTAAATAAAAGTGTTTTACAAAATTATAGTCATTTGATAGAATAGCCTTAATGGACAAACCAAAAAGCCATCAGCAAATCGGTCAGGAGCAGGATTTATTTGTTATCTCGGATATTGTTGGATCTGGTCTTCCTTTATTCACGCCAAAAGGGGCGGTTCTTAGAAGAGTTTTAAATAAATACATCGATGAACTTTTGGAAAAAGAGGGTTATGAGTTTGTTTGGATTCCTCACATCGCCAAAAAAGACCTCTACGAAAAATCAGGACATTTAGAAAAATTTAGCGGAGACATGTTCCCCGAGATGAAAACCAAGGGAAGAAGCTATATTTTAAAACCGGCAAATTGCCCGCATCACATCCAAATATTTTTAAGAAAACCTGTTTCGTATAAAGAAATGCCTAAGCGTTATGCCGAAAGCACCACGCAGTACCGCTCGGAACAATCCGGGGAACTCGAAGGATTAGCAAGAGTCTTGGCTCTAACTTTGGACGACTCGCATGTTTTTGCCCGCCCGGACCAGGTAAAAGAGGAATTTAGAAAAGCGCTTAATGTTAATAAGCAAATGCTAAAAGACTTCGGGCTCGAATATTGGATTAGACTATCCTGCTGGGATCCAAAAAATCAAGAAAAATATCTTGGCGACAAAAATACATGGGAAAAAATGCAAAAATTAATGGAGGAAATTCTTACAAAATCAAAAATCGACTATAAAAAGGTCGACGGAGAGGCAGCATTTTACGGACCGAAGATGGATCTTATGATTAAAGACTCGCTCGGAAAAGAATGGCAGCTTTCGACAATCCAGGTTGATTTTAATCTGCCCGAAAGATTTGATATTTCGTATATAGATCACGACGGTAAATCCCAAAGACCGGTAATGCTACACAGGGCGACTTTCGGATCATACGAAAGGTTTTTAGCGATGATAATAGAACATTTCCAAGGGGCCTTTCCACTCTGGCTTTCACCGGTTCAAGCTACAGTGATTCCGGTTTCGGATAAATTTGTCGAGGCAGCCCGAAAAGTTTTTGACGCATTAAAGAACGAGGAAATAAGAGTCGAATTAAATGATAAAAATGATACTTTATCGGCAAAAATACGCGACTGTGCTTTGCAAAAAATACCCTATATGTGTATAATAGGGGGTAAAGAAGCGGAAAACGAAAGATTAGTAGTTTCCGTAAGAACCCGGGAAGGAAAAGATTTGGGTCAACTGGAAGTTCCAAATTTTTTAAAGGATTTAAAAGAACAAATTGATAAGAAGATTTAGAGGAAATCAACAAAGGGTTTTTTTCAGGATAAATGAGCGTATTTATGCGCCCAATCTTCGCGTTTTAGACTCCGAGGGAAAACAAATCGGTTTATTAAGTCGGTTCGAAGCGTTAAGTAAGGCAAAAGAGCAAGGGTTGGACCTTGTTGAAATTGCGCCGAAGGCAAATCCGCCGGTCGCTAAAATAATCGACTATAATAAATTTCTTTACCAGATGGAGAAGAAAAAACGCGAGGAGAAGAAAAAAACTAAGAGTTCCGAGACAAAAGAAATAAGACTCGGACCTTTTATGGACGATCACGACTTGCAGGTCGCGATAAGAAGAGGACGGGAATTTTTAGGAGACAATAACAAAATAAGACTGGTCGTAAAATTTATCGGGAGACAGATCGTCCATCCAGAATTTGGAAGGGAAACATTAAACAAGGTTGTAGCGGCACTCTCGGACATATCGAAAGTCGAAAGGGATCCGCATTTTGAAGGAAAGCAATTGATAACAATGCTTTCTCCGGAAAGGAAAAAGGTAAAACAGGATGAAGAAGAGAAAGATCAAGAAATCGGTGTCCAAAAGGTTTAAGATAACAAAAAGGGGCAAAGTGCTTTTTGACCATCAATACACTGGCCATTTAAAAAGGCACAAGTCTAAAAAAAGGCAAAGAAGGCAAAACGAGCCTGGAATTTTAAGTGGTACATTTGCAAAAAAAATTAAAAAACTTACTGGAAATTTATAGATGGGAAAACAAAGAGCACGGAAAAATTTTAATTTTAGGGAAACTAGATCCGAAAGATCGGCGAACCGTTCTTACAGGGATTTTGGAAGATATTTTAAAAAGTTATTTCAAATTAAACCTAAATAAATATGGCAAGAGTTAAAAGAGGGATTGTGTCCCGAAGAAAACACAATAAATTAAAAGAACTTACAAAAGGGTATCGTGGAACAAAAAGTAAGCTTATAAGAGATGCAAAACAGGCAGAACTTCACGCCGGCGCTTACGCTTATCACGGAAGAAAAAGAAAAAAGCGGGAATTCCGAAGGCTTTGGATAACAAGAATCGGTGAAGCGGCAAAAGCGGAGGGAATTTCCTACAGTGTTTTTATCGACAAACTTAAAAAAGGAAATATCGAACTCGACCGAAAAATTTTAAGCGAACTTGTCGTCGAAGATCCCGATACTTTTAAACAAATCGTAAATAGTGTAAAATAATTACACCCGAGAGAAGTCGAAAGGTAGTCTTATGATAAGAAG
>JAMCZG010000013.1 GCA_023485715.1 Patescibacteria group bacterium | reverse complement strand
TTTCCGGTGAACTCAAAAAAAGCATCGACGATATTATCGAATTTTCCGAAATCATCCAAAACCTGAACATTAATGTTTTAAATTATGATGAAAATCTAAACTACGTAGATCGATTTATAAACAAAACGGTTTCTTGGTTTAATGCGATCCCAGAAAATGTCAGAAATAAATACCGCGTGTTTGAGCTTTTGGAAATTGTAAAAAACGGAGCAGAAACAAATCTTAAAAAACCGCGTCACGGAGATTTCACTCCTTGGCACATGATAAAACTAAAAACGGGTCAACTCGGGCTTATCGACGGCGAACACGCATTGTCAAAAGGCGTTGAGTACTACGACATCGCTTATTTTATGCAGAGAATTTTTTCGGTGTTAAAAAATCCTGAATTTTCAGAAATGATTTTAGAAAAACTTATCCAAAAAAAATATAATCTAAACAAGCTGAAAGTTCTTCTTGCGGCCCGCGCGGTCGGAGGATTCTTAGACGAATCCCTAACACCCTCCCCGGATTACGCTTTTAGTGAAAGGTTTAAGAATTGGTTTATTCATCTTTAATTTAATGATTAAGCTAAAAGTAAAAAAACTTACAAGTTTTAAAGAAAAAACGATCGGGCTTTTAAACAATAAAAAAGCAATTCCTGTTTTAATTAAAACGCGGTTTGGAATCCACACTTTTGGCCTAAAATTTCCGATCGACGTATTGGTTTTAGATAAAAACAATAAGGTCGTTAAAATTTCTAATAATTTAAAACAGAATAGGATATTTTTATGGAATCCGTTATTTAGTAACGTGATCGAGCTTCCATCGGGCCAAATAAATAATAACAAAATAAAAATCGGGGATACTATTAGCATTGGACTTTTACCGCATTAATACTTAAAATAAATTATCTAGCGATCTTCATTTAAATGAAGAAAATTTATTTTCACATTCTTATTCTCGTAATTATTTCGGGTTTTTTAAGATTTGTTTTCTTGGACAAAATTCCAACAGGCATAAGCGGGGACGAACTCGATTATGTATTAAACGCAAAAGCGATCGCCCTAACCGGAAGCGATATCAGCGGTCTTTGGTCTCCTTTTTCTTTATCAACGCCTCCGCACGAAGTCCCGAAAGCAGAACTGCCGTATCTTTTTATCACGCCGTTTATGAAATTTTTACCCCTCGGCTTATTTTCGGCGCGCCTTCCCTCCGCTTTTTTCAGCGTTTTATTTGTTGTACTAATTTATCTTATTGCAAGGAAATTATTTTCCCCATCCCAGGCTTTTATAATCGGGCTTGTTGCCGCGATAAATCCGTGGTTTATATATTTTGGCAGGACGGCATTTGATACGCCACTTGCGATTTACATGTATTTTCTCGCTTTTTATGTTCTTTTAATCACTAAGAAAAATAAAATATTCCTCGCTTTTCCGGTTTTTTTCTTCGCGTTTTTTTCCTACATCGGAACAAAAATTATCTATCTTCCTTTTTTATTTACGTCTGTACTGTATGTCTGGAACCGAAACGGGAAAAAGGACACTAAAAAATACATATTGTTTACCCTTTTATGCTTAATCCCGTTTATATTTTTTGTCGCTACACTTAATCAAAGGCCCGCGGCTTTTCGAATGTCGGATATTAATTCTTTTAATCGGCCCGAAATCGCGAATGTCGTCGACGCGGAAAGGAAGCTTTCGATTCAAGCCCCTCTTACTTTAATTTATTCAAACAAACTGTTCGTGTTTTCAAAACAAATCGTCAATAATTATTTAGGCGCATTTTCGGCAAATTATCTGTTTCTATACGGGGAAAACAGCCCCTTTATTTCCCTTTGGTATCACGGGATATTTTATTATATCGACTCAATATTTCTGCTTCTGGGACTCTGCGCGCTTTTTAAAAAAAATCCAAAAATATTTCTTTTATTCCTGGCAGTTATATTAATCGCCCCGCTGCCTTCTGTTTTTAGTAATGTCGGAATCTCGTATTCGATCCGGGCTTCTCTTATGTTTCCCATTATTGTTATTTTCATCGGATACGGTATTTCTTATGTTGTCGACCTTTATAAATCACGAGCATATAAAATTATAGTCTCGTGTTTTATTTCTGGGCTATATTTAATCCTTTTACTCAATTTTTTAAACATTCTTCTTTTTAGAAACCCTATATACGCCTCGGAAACATTCGGGTTTAGCGGAAGAGAGGTAGCTAATTATATCCTCCTCGCCGAAAAACAAAATAAAAATGTCATTTTTTTGAATAAACCCAGTGTTTTTGTCCCGTATTTTTTCAAGCAATACTTGTTTTATTCAGACGGATATACAAAGGATAATGCGCAACAAATCTCAAAAATAATACAATCTGGGGATTACTCGATCGATAATTTTAAAATAAGCGACTGCCCGGAGAATATAGACAGCGATACCGTTATTATTGCAGAACCTGATGCAAAATGTACGATCTTGAATAAATTTGACCGTCCTTTAAGCATTTCTCGGCTCGCAGACGGGGGAACAATTTACAGGATTTATAACGACACAATTTGCGCTAAATACAAACTAGACAGATATCCGTCGTCGATTAGCCTTAACGATTTGGCGCTTGAAAAACTTTCCGAAAAGCAATTTTGCGAGACATTTATATCTGATTTGTAGATATTGAAAATTAAGGTTTAGCACTTAATGCCGCCGGGTTGTGGTCCGCTGAGTTTCTCCGGAAAACTAATCTCCCATGTGTCTCTTTCAGTTGGGAAATGCTGGGGTTTACTTCGGCCAACAATAACCAGTCCGTTTTCGCGCTTTACGTAATAACCGAGTTTTCCTCCGGCCTCTTTTACCCTGTCCGAGTCTTGAACGCTTCTGGGTTTCCCAAGCGTAACCCCTAAATTGTTTATCTGACAAACCAAGGCCTTTGTATGAAATCCGTCAAAACCGCTTCGTTCGTAGGCAATCATCGACATAAATCCTGTGATTAACGCAGCAGTGTGATAAGGTGCATCGGTCCCTCTGTTTAAAACGTACGGCTCTGGTAAATCAACAGTTAACTGATCGACAAGCTGGTGAGAAATACCTTCTGGGCTTGTTTCCTCCCTTAAAGGATCTTCGTATTTTGAAAGCGAAACGTTTAGCTCTTTAAGTCTTTTCGTGTCACAATCATAAGTTAAGCCTACGGCCCGATTACCGGACACTCCTCCTATCCTTACCAAAATCGGACGGTATTCAGTCTTGCCGTCGACAAAATCTACTTTTCTGGCGACTTCTATCGTGGATCTTGTGTGGTCTAAATTTATATGCGACCCATCCCTCTCTAATCCTCCTAAAAATAATAAAGTAAGACCTACTCCATCCGGATGCTTAACCATTTGCCAGTTTAGTTTTCCAAATTCCAATTGTTCATGAAGCTGCTGGGGAATAGCAACACCCGCGCAACCGGAAAGATATTGCTGTATGTCGTCAAACGTTTGGGGTTCTCTTAGATGTCTGTCAACATTTACAAGAGCTCTTTTCAAATAAAACTCCCCGAGTCTTGTTTTTTCGAAAGGTGTTAAATCGATGCGTTCACGCGCCATAATCTGCTAAATCTAACACAGAAGAGGCCCTAAGTCAATTAAAGGGTATCAGACGGTTTCAGCCAATTACATTTTAAAAAATTCGAGCGCCTTATAGACTAAAAACGCCGGCCATACAATCGCTTTAAGTACTCCAACCACTCCCATCCAAAAATTTTGGGCATGTTGAATAAAATAAATCAAAGCGCCGATAAAACCTAATCCGTAAACAGCGCTGGAAGCTCCCTGATTTTTCATTTAATCTCACCACCTTTAGTCTTTTTAGAAATTTTTATGTGCTGCTGGGCTTGGATTCGAACCAAAATAAACGGATCCAAAGTCCGTTGTCCTACCATTAGACGACCCAGCAATACGCTCTAATGATATCAAATTCCATTTATCTTTGCACAAATCCAGACTTTGAAAATCTTTTCTTATGGAAGACGACAGTTTATAATTAATTTCGTGGCATTTTTTGTTTATATTCTTCGCACATCGTCTAATACTCTTTATATCGGGCAAACTAATAATCTGGAAAAAAGATTAAAAGAACATCGAAACAAAAACGGAAAATCTGCAAAGTATATAAGATCTTTTCCGTCTTTCGAACTCGTTTACTCTGAAGATTACGCGACAAGGAAAGAAGCGATGCAACGGGAATACCAGCTGAAACAGTGGAAAAAATTTAAGAAAGAAGCGTTAATTAGGGGAGATTTTAAATAGTTTTGATATTCTGTTACAATTAAACTTATCTTTAGGTAAATAACAAATGTCCGAATCAGAAAGTCCGGAGATAGAAGTTCAACTTCCGAAAAATACAAAAACCGCCCCGTGGTATTTAGGCCTAACAGGAGGTCTCCTTACGTGTCTTGCGGCCATAGCCGGATGCAGCGATAAAAACGCAGATGCTGTCGTAGAACCAAATAGAAACTTGAGACCACTAAACGAAGTAGCAATGCCGGGTTTAGCAAATCAAGCGGATCAGTTATTGCAAAAGTATGAACCAAAACCTGCTCCTTCAAAGGCGCTTGTTATGAAACAAACATCAGTAAAAAATGCTGATCAAGAAATTGAATCGCAGGGGTTGCCTCAAGCGGGAGCAGAACCGCTGGAATATACGGATACAGAAATCGATCAAACAATACAGGAAGCGATTCAAAACGATGATAATCTTCAGGGTTATAAAGCCGACCATTTGTTCAATATTTATTCCGAGGGAGTAATGCAACACCAAGATTTAATTTATCAGCTTTCCAAAGAGTTTGATATACCGCCAAACCTGATCGCCATTTTAATGGATGTCGAATCGGATGGAATCGAAAGCTCCGAATCGCCTGTGGGAGCGCAGGGTTTATTTCAGGTTATGCCGTTTAATTTCGACCCGGAAATACAAAATCATCCGGAGTTAATGAAAGATCCTTTGATAAATGGCAGGGCCGCGATGAAATATTTTAAAAGAATGCTCGATTTGGCAAGCCAAGCGACTGAACTTTATCCCGAAATTTACGGCGGCATAAATCCTGACAATACAAAAATATACCCAGTAAGAGCATTTATGAATTATAACGGGGGAGAAACAACTATGGGGATGAGAAGAGCAGAACTTCCGGAAGAGACAGAAGGTTATAGAGCAAAAGTTTTTTACCGTTTAAAAAGGGTCGAGGTGGCAAAAAAGCTAGAAGATAGAGGATTTTCCCCTGAGCAAATCTCAGAAAAGGTTTCCGCGCTCGAAATCCCACCGACCCCATAAGGCTTCATCTTCTCGGGACCCGGGTTGGTGGACAATACGCCATTTTTGGTTTAGGGAGTCTGAAAGGCTCAAAAATTTTTTCGATTATTTGCTTAATCTTCTTCATACGGAATCACCTTCTTTACAATCCTGTTATCGGCAATTTTCTCCCCGAATTTATATCTTAAAAGGTCCCAAAATTCTGTTCTTCCATCGTCAAAACCCAAAGCCCACATTCCTACTCCCCCCAGATTTTTAGCCATCGCGTAATCAAATTTTATCCCCAAAGACTTTACGTCCTCGATAAAAAGCATTCTCCATGTTCCGTCAGCCAAATAATATCCTTTCCAACCGACTTTACCGTAATCATCCCAGC
>JAMCZG010000032.1 GCA_023485715.1 Patescibacteria group bacterium | reverse complement strand
GTCGATCATCGAATTACCTTTAACCTGGAGCACGTACGCTGTTTTTTTGCCCGATATCATCGACGCTGAAACCTGAAAAGTCGCATTCGGATCGCTATGTGGTTCAAGGGGTTTTCCTGCTGCGATATAACCCATTAAAGGGAGCTCAAGCGAAGGCTGTGTCCCGAGCATCGTTGTCGTAACATCCTCTTTTAATATTTTTAAAACGCGGGTATTACCTTCGACTTTTTGGACATATCCTTTTTCTACCAATGCCCGAATCAATGTATGGACAGTCGAATTACTCCTGTGTCCTGTTGCTTGCGCGATTTCGGTTAGCGTGGGTGAATAACCGTAGTGTTTTTGGAACTGTGCGATAAATTCCAAAACCTGTCTTTCTTTCTTATATAATACACCAACCATATAAGAAATTTATACGAAAAATACTGTAACTTTGTCAATATGACAAAGCCATTCACAGTAGATCATGTTGCAAGAAAATGGTAAAATTGAATGTTATGGATTTTAAACTAGTTTCGGATTTTAAGCCGAGCGGGGATCAACCCGAAGCCATTAAAAAACTCAGTAAAAATCTTTTGGAAAACAAAAAACATCAGGTTTTAGTGGGAGTAACCGGCAGTGGAAAAACGTTCACGATGGCAAACGTTATCCAAAAAATTAACCGCCCCACTCTTATAATCTCCCACAACAAAACGCTCGCTGCCCAGCTTTACCAGGAATTCCGCGATTTTTTCCCAAACAACGCGGTATGCTATTTCGTGTCTTATTACGATTACTATCAACCCGAAGCTTATATTCCTCAAACCGATACGTATATCGAAAAAGAGGTCGAAATAAACGAGGAAATCGACAAACTGAGGCTTTCCGCGACAACCAATCTCTTAACACGAAACGACGTAATTGTTGTTGCATCTGTATCCTGTATTTATAATTTAGGATCACCGGTTGAGTACGGAAAATTTGTCATGGAATTAAAACCCGGGACAAAAGTCGAACAAAAAGATATTTTAGTAAGACTAACCGATCTTCAATACGAAAGGAACGAGTACAGCTTTGATCGCGGTACATTCCGCGTGCGCGGCGAATCCGTCGATGTTTTACCGGCTTATATGGACAACGGAATAAATATCGAAATCCAAAACGGGAAAATAACTTCGATATCCGAATTTAGTCCGCTAACCGGAGATACTGTAAATATATTAGATGTCGTGGTTATTTATCCCGCAAAACACTACATGACCGACCCGAATTCCTACGCCGACGTTTTCGAAAAAATACGTTTTGATCTCTCCGAAAGGGTAAAAGAATTAAAGTCACAAAATAAATTATTCGAAGCCCAGCGTATTTCCCAAAGAGTAAACTTTGATCTTAAAATGATCCAAGAAGTCGGTTACGTCAATGGGATCGAAAATTACTCGCGGTATTTTGACGGCCGATCACCCGGACAACCTCCCTTTACACTTCTGGATTATTTTTCGAAAAGTTCAAAAGACTGGCTTCTATTTATCGACGAATCACATATTACCATCCCACAGCTCCGCGGAATGTATTACGGAGACAGGTCTCGAAAGGAAACGTTAATCGATTACGGATTCCGCTTGCCGTCGGCTTTTGATAACAGACCGTTGCGGTTTGACGAATTCATGCAAAGGGTTAACCAGATAACGTTTGTCAGCGCGACACCTGACGAATACGAAATATCGCTTTCCAAGGAAGGTCATGACAACGGAATCGTTGAACAGCTTGTCAGACCGACCGGGCTTATCGATCCTCAAATTTCGGTGCGGCCGACCAAAGGCCAGGTCGAAGACCTTATTAAGGAAATAGATGCGAGAATAAAAAGAAAAGAAAGGGTGCTCGTAACTACTTTAACAAAACGCATGGCAGAAGAACTTTCGTATTATCTCGAGGAGAAAAAAATCAAAGTCAATTATCTTCACTCGGAAGTCGAAACTCTGAAACGCCAAGACACACTAGATAAATTACGCGAAGGTTTTTACGATGTTATTGTCGGAATTAACCTCTTAAGAGAGGGCTTAGATCTTCCGGAAGTTTCGCTCGTCGCGATTTTGGATGCGGACAAGGAAGGTTTTTTAAGAAGTAAAACATCCCTTATCCAAACGATGGGTAGAGCTGCCCGCCACATAAATTCGACTGTAATAATGTACGGAGATTCTATAACAAAATCGATGAAAGGCGCGATCGACGAAGTCGAAAGAAGGCGAAAAGTCCAGCTTTTGTATAACAAAAAACATAATATTGTGCCTAAAAGTGTAAAAAAAGCGATCCGCGCAAAACTCGTCGACGAAGAATACCGGATGGAAAAAGAAAAAACCGACATCGATTTTATGCTCGAGATGAATAAAAAAGAAGTTTTATTGCCCGATGAAAAAGAGAAGTTGATCAAAAAAATACGGGAACAAATGATACAAGCAGCCAGAGATTTGGATTTTGAGACCGCGGCCTTACTCCGCGACAGGATAAAGATTCTTAAAAACCGCTGATATTTTTTATGTGTTCAAGCTCCGTAATGCTTCCGACTACATCGAGTGTAATTCCGATCGCGTCCATTCTCATTTGATCGGGTAAGTTTTTGTGGGTCCATTTATAATACTCCGCTGTTTTTATTAAGGTTCTGAGTTTGTAGGGCGTTATTGCTTCGAAAGGTCCGCCGAAATTCATCGATTTTCTGGCCTTTACTTCGATAAATACCAACTCGTTTTTATCGACCGCGATAATGTCTAATTCTCCGTAGCCTTTTTTAAAATTCCGTTCGATTATTTTGTAACCGTTTTTAGTAAGATGCTTGCACGCCAGGTCTTCTCCTATTTTGCCAACATTGATGTTATAGTGGCCCATTATTTATATACTAATTATCTGAAATTTTATCAATTTCCGTTGTGCCAATTTTTTTTGTCGGTTCCCCTTGCCCTAAAATATCTCCGGGATTTAAAGGATTAAGCGGAGATGAAATTCCACCAGATTTACTTTTGTCACTTAAACCCTTAGTTAAATCGTGTCTTGCTTTTATTTTATGTTTCCTTTTAATAGCGGGAACATTTTGTTCTATGTCCTTTGCTTCCTCGGGAGTAAAATTATTTTCCATTATTATTTTGATTTTCGAAGATGATAAAGTCTAGCGCGTCTAACCTTAGTTTTCGAATGTGATTTTACAACAACCCGATCGATAAGGGGAGAATTAACCGGCCAAATCCTTTCGACCGCGACATTTCCGACAAATTTTCTGGCCGTAAACATCTTTTTGTCTTGCCTGCCTCGGATTTGGAGAACAACTCCTTCAAACATCTGAAGCCTTGTTTTTTCTCCTTCTTTAATTTTTTGATAAACCTTAACGGTGTCGCCCGGAACAAAATCGATTTTTGTGATCATAGAGTTAGTATTATACCGCAATTCTCTGATTTTCTCAATCTATTTATTCGTTTTTAGACGCGGCGCGGATAAACTCCAAAAATATCGGATGTGGTTTTAATGGCTTGCTTTTATATTCAGGGTGCCCCTGCGTACCGATGTAAAAAGGGTGGACATCTTTTGGTAGTTCAATAATCTCCGCCAGATTTTCTTTTATTGACCGCGCGCTAATAACAAAACCGTTGCTTTCAAAATCTTTTGTATAGTCATTGTTGAACTCGTATCTATGTCTGTGCCTTTCGCTTGTTAATCCTTTTTCTTTACTTATAAACGAATCGTGCTTTTCATAAATTTCATAAGCCTTTGTCCCCTTTTTAACTCTGGCATCCCATGTCCCGAGCCTCATAGTCCCACCGTAAGCCCTTCTGTCCATAAATTCTTTCTGCATCGGGATAAGATGGATTACAGGATGTTTTGTATTAGGATCGTTTTCCGTCGTGTTTGCGTCTTTCCACTTTAAAATATCGCGCGCATATGCAATAACCGAAAGCTGCATCCCATAACACAGACCCAGGTAAGGAATTTTCTTTTCTCTTGCATACGACGCTGCCCTAATCATCCCTTCTGCCCCCCGTACTCCCCAACCGATCGGCACAATAATCCCGTCGGGAGTACCAATTAGATTTTCGATTCCTTCTTTCTCGATTTTTTCTGCATTAACCCATTTTGTCTCTACGTCGACTCCCAGATTCCACGAAGCGTGATCGATCGCGTCGAAAAGCGCGGCGTACGAATCCCGCAGTTGATAATCCCCTGTTCCAAAATATTTTCCGACGATCGCGATTTCGACCTTTTTGTTTTTCTTCGCTTTTACTTTTTTAAGAAATTCTTTCCATTCCGAAAGGTCGGTCTTTTTTTCGGGAAGTTGTAGTTTTTGCATTATTTTCTGGTCTAATCCCTGTTCGGATAAAACTATCGGAATCTCATACACCGACTCTAGATCTGGGTTCGAAATTACATCTTCAGACCTCATGTTGCAAAATAACGCAAACCTGTCTCGGCGCCTTTGATCCAGATATTTTTCCGAACGCGCGATTATAAAATCGGGCTGGATCCCCATCGAATTCAACGTCCTTACCGAGAGTTGTGATGGTTTTGTTTTGGGCTCGCCTAAATGCGGCGGGGTCGGGACATAAGTCACGTGGATATGAATAACGTCTCCGGGATTTTTTAGCGCTAAGATTCTTGACGCCTCGTAATAAAACATGTTCTGGTATTCACCTGTCGTCCCCCCGAGCTCTATACTCACGATGTCCGCGTTTTTCTTGTGTGCCAAATGCTTTATTCGTCTTATTATCTCGTCTGTTATATAAGGAATTGCCTCCACATCTTCTCCCGAATATTCGAATCTTCTTTCCCTGTCGATCACTGTCTGATAAATTTGTCCCATCGTGACAAAATTATCGCGGCCCAAATCTTCCCCTAAAAATTTTTCGTAGGTACCTATATCCATGTCTGCCTCAGTTCCGTCTTCACACAAAAACGGATCGCCATGCTCGATCGGGTTTATCGTACCGGCGTCTAAATTGAGATAGTTTTCGAATTTTATCGCAGAAACTCTATACCCTGCGGATTTTAGAAGAAATGCGATGGCGGCAGCGGTGGTTCCTTTTCCGATCCCGGAAATCACTCCACCCGAAACAAAAATATACTTAACTCTTTTTTCCGTATTTTTCTGCGGCACGATTTATCTTATCAAAATGAAACCGAATCGTCAACTGTGTTAAACAGCTCGTTGATTTTATAAGAGCTTTCTGGTAGCATTCGATCAATTTTAATCAGTAATATATCTATGACCGAAGCAATAGGTGCACCAAAAAATCCCGAGGATTTGGACAGAAGATTCTCCAACTTACGAGCAAAAATAAGTAACAGACATTTAAGCGATGAATCTGCCTGGGAAGAAATTCAACCACTGCTTTCGTATATGGACCCCAATTATCCGCAGGGATACGGAAGCCTAATTGAACCGATAAGGAAAATATTTTTTATTCGGAGAAAGGGGTTTTTCGATCCAGAATTTAGACAAATCGCATCAAGCCAAGTAAAAGCTGTTAATGATGCGATACAAGGCGAAGAGGAAAGAACAAGAATCGGACCGATTTCCTTTAAGATTACAAGCTTATTCGACACTCCGCTTTATAGAAGAAAAAAATAAAATCCTTTCTTTCTTCAACATTCTGAGCGGGATACGAGAATCGAACTCGCGCCTCCACCTTGGGAAGGTAGCATACTACCACTGTACTAATCCCGCATATTCCTCCCAAAGTATATCACAATCAAAATTATTTGATCTAGATTTAGCGCGG
>JAMCZG010000023.1 GCA_023485715.1 Patescibacteria group bacterium | reverse complement strand
GGAAATCGACGGAGCTTCAAACCGCGGAATCGACGAAATACGGGATCTCCGGGAAAAAATACGACTTCTTCCGGTTTCGGCCACAAAAAAAGTTTATATTATCGACGAAGTCCACATGTTAACAACAGAAGCTTTTAATGCGCTTTTAAAAACGTTAGAAGAGCCACCGCCTCACGCTGTTTTTATTCTATGCACAACAGAATTGCATAAAGTGCCGGCAACGATTCTTTCCCGATGTTTTCATTTAAATTTTAAAAGTGCGACGACAGAGGAACTTAAACGTTCGTTCAAACGGATCGCGAAAAGAGAAAAAATAAACGTAAAAGACGAAGTTTTGGAAAAAATTGCTGAATTTTCCGAAGGCAGCTTTAGAGACGGCGTAAAAGTGTTGGAAGAACTGTCTCTTTTGGCAAAGGGAGAAATTACAGCAGAATTCTTGGAAAAAAGATATCAGGTTTCAGCCGTAAAACAGCAGGTTTCGGAAATGCTTACGTTCTTGGCAAAAAAAGATATTAAAAAATGTTTGGATATAATTCAGAAATTACCGGAACAAGGGACAAATATTAAATATTTTATCGAGCAGCTGGTGTCTAAACTTCACGATCTACTTTTAATAAGAGCGGGAGTCAATAGCAATTCGGAGTTTGAGGCTATGAATTATGATCTAAACGTTAATGACATTAAAAAATTAGTAGAATTGTTTACAAGGGCTTACGGAGAATTAAAATACGCTGTTTTACCTCAGTTGCCTTTGGAACTTGTGGTAATCGAATGGTGTATTCAATCGAAAGATGGCGCTGAAGTCGCTAGCAAAGATTTTCTTGTTCAAGACGCGAAGAGAAATCGGGGTCCTGTCACGGGTTTCCCTCCCGCCACTGCTCGTTCTAGCCTCTCCGGCAAGCCGGAACCGGACGAACTGCGCGGTGTCGGGAGCCTTTCCACCCGTGCCACCCCTAGTCAATTAAAACAAAATAATATCTGGCAAGAGTTGATCGAAAAGATAAAGCCCCATAACCATTCCGTAGCGGGTGTTTTAAGGGGATGTGCTTTAAAAGATTTCGACGGAAAAAATCTTACTATCGAAGCAAAATTTAAATTCCATAAAGAACGGTTGGAAAATAAAAAAGTAACAGAGCTTATCGAAAAAACCATAAAAGAAATAACTGGAAAAGAGATTTCGGTTAATGTATTATTAAGAAAAGTATGAGGGGGTGATATTTTATGTTTAATCCTTTTAAGCAAATCGGAGATATAAAAAAAATGCGTGATCAGGCGATGCAGATTCAAAGAGAATTGGCCGCGGAAAAAATTAACATTTCTAAAAACGGGGTTAATATAACAATAACCGGCGATCAGAAAATCGAAAGTATCCAAACTAACGGAAAATCGGACAACGATGTAAGAGAAGCGGTTAACGAGGCGATCAAAAAATCCCAGGAAGCGTCAGCAAAAAAACTCCAGCAGATGGGTGGACTGGGAGGCCTTTTGGGATAAAAGTATGAAGATTTTTAGCGGTAGTTCAAACAAGCCTTTGGCCGAAAAAATCGCGAAAGAATTAAATCTCCGGCTTTCTCCGGTTGATATCCATATTTTTCCAGATTTGGAGAGAAGAATAAGAATCTTAGATAAAGTTGTGGACCAGGATACGGTAGTGGTTCAATCGACTTCTACGCCTACAGACCAAAACTACATGGAATTATTTTTTATAATCGATGCATTAAAAAGATCGGGCGCAAAATCTGTCAGCGCAGTTGTGCCGTATCTTGGGTACCAGAGACAGGATCATATTTTCAGAGACGGTGAGGCGGTTTCGATCGATGTAATAATTAAAAATATCGAATCGCTCGGCGTGGACAGGATAATAGTTTTCGATGTCCACTCGGTTAAAACACCGGAACTCTTCAAAATCCCTGTTTTCCATTTGTCAGCTTTGCCCGTTTTTGGCGATTTTGTAAGAAAATATTACAACGACAGTATTTTAATTTCTCCTGACGCCGGAGGAATAAGGCGGGTTAAAATTTTAGCGGGACTAATAAAAATGCCGTTTGCCGTTATTACAAAAGACAGGGATTTAGAAACCGGAGAAGTAACAGCCGAAAAAATCGAAGGTTTACCGAAAAATAAAAAAATTAAACGGGCGATAATCGTCGACGACATGATTTCGTCCGGAAAAACAATAATAGTCGCGGCAGAGATGCTTCGTAAAAACAAAATCGATGAAGTTTTTGTTTTTGTCACTCACGCGATTTTTTCGGAAGAAGCCCCAAAATTACTGCAAAATTCAGTGGTCGAAAAAGTAATCGTGACAGACGCAGTTTTTATTCCGAAAAGTAAATATTTCCCAAAACTCAAAGTCTTATCGATCGCAAAAACGATTGCAGACCAGATTAAAAAATTTTAACCCCTAAATTTTATGAGGATTCCAAAAGCGATACAAAATCTTATCGAATCTTTTGAGCGTTTGCCGGGCGTCGGCCCGAAAACCGCGCAAAGACTTACTTTTTATCTATTACACGTACCCCAGTTTGAGCTGGACAAATTTGCGTCGGCGCTCACAAACTTAAAAAAAGATACGGTTCTTTGCTCGGTTTGTTTTACTATCGGCGAGGAAAACCCGTGCGACATTTGCGGAAATGAGAGACGCGATCATTCGACCGTTTGCGTCGTGGAGCAGCCATTAGATGTTTTGGCCCTGGAAAAAAACGGGAAATATAACGGCGTATATCATGTTTTGCACGGCAAAATAGATCCTTTGAATAATATCGGGCCGGACGAAATTTATCTTAAACAGTTGTTTGATCGCGTTAAAAATTCCGAAATCTCAGAAATTATTATTGCAACAAACCCGACGATGGAAGGAGAGGCGACGGCGATGTACATCTCAAAGCAACTCAAAAATCACAACTCAAAAATTAAAACTACGAGAATAGGAAGAGGATTGCCGGTCGGATCAGATATAGAATACGCAGACGAAGTAACCTTACAGCGCGCAATGGAGGGCAGAAGCGAATATTAGGCTCCTTGAAGTCTACGGGGAAACTGAATATCCAAGCCATTCTGTTTTGAATCCAGAGATACTATTACAGACGCAGGAGTTCTTTCTGCGCAAAAATCGACTTCTTTTCCGAGGATTGTATTTGCCCCAAGGTCTTTTTTATCAGGTCTTCCGAAATAAACACCTCTAGTGTCGTTTGCTACAGAGAGGGCTACTGTATGTTTCGGATCAGAAGAAATAAGCGTGCTATATACCATCTGATCGGTTACTAATCCCGCGGTTGAATAGGGAAAACTTCGGTTAGTAGGTATGCCAGCCAAAAAACAACCTCTTAAGCATCCCGGGAAAGAACGTTCGTCTTCAAAAAGCGAAGCTTCTTTTTGAGCGAGCGAGACATTAGCCCTTATTAATTCCTTATGGTTAGAAGTTTCGTATGTCGCTGCCACCACCCGATTTAAAGAAAGGCTATATCCGGCAATTCTTACAAGAACAGGTTTTGGATGGAAAGTCGTATCGGAAGATCCGTTTAAAACGACTCTATTTGCCATTTCTATTGTTGCATCGGCGCTTCTTATAGGCATTTTCGGCCTTTTTCCATAAAATCCGAGCATCAATCTTGGCAATCCGGCCGATCCGAACATCTGCCATGACATATTGTCTAAATTAAGCATTTTAACAAGGGCATCGGGGAGCTGTGAGTTTATCCTCCTATAGAGACCCTCCTGGACTTCGTCAAACGGCATTTCAGTTCTTTGCTGGTTTTCGAAGCCGTTTAACAATAAAGCCAGATAGAAATTTCCTATTCTTTCTTTTCCTGCCTGCCCTAGTGGTCTTTCTTTGAATGTTCCCGCCATATTTTGGGATTTATAACATTTTACATAATGATTGTCAATTGATCATGTTTTTGAATTGTGCTACCATGGCTTATGATAAAAAAAGAAGAGGTTTTGAAAAAATTAAAGACAGTTGTCGATCCCGAAATCAATATCAATATTGTAGATTTGGGATTAATTTACGATGTTCGAATCGATCAGAATTCAAAATTTGTCGAAATCGACATGACGCTTACGACTCAGGGTTGTCCCTTAAAATTTGAATTCGTAGATTTAATCGAAACTGCAGTTAAAAAAATAAAAGATGTAAAAAATGTCAAAATAAATTTTGTTTGGGAGCCGGCATGGACACCGGAGAGAGTATCGGATAAAATAAGGAAAGAATTCGGAATTTAAGAATGTTTTTTTGCTGAGGTCGGTACGAAAACTTTCGTGTTGGGTCCAAATGCGCTGAGGTTGCTTGTAAAGATTTTCGTGTTCGCAGCGCGAAAAAAGGCAGAATTAAACATTAATCGTTGTGCCCGCTAATGCTCACAACGAAAATTTTACAAGCTCCCCGCGCATTTAAAAAGTTAATTGATATATTATGATTAATAAAGGTGGAATTTTGGGGGATATCGCTGGGGAAATGTTAGAGCAGGGTCAAGCAGCGACAAAACAGGTCGGAAAGCAGATCGTAAATGCGCCATCGGATTTAGCAAAAACTGCAGGTTCACAAATAACCGGCGGAAGTGATCAGCCAGCTCAAGCACCAAATGAACCAAGCACAATACAACAAAATGCAGACCAGACAAAACAAACCCAAGATGTTGTCAAAAGCCTTTATGGAGTCGGTGATAAAAATACAAATCAAAGCAGTTCGCAACAAAGCCAACAAAATCAAATTAGAAAAATAACCGAGGAACATCCTGAAAAAACACCAGAAGAGCTTCAAAAGCTCCAAAAACTCCGACAGGAGTTACATCAAACAACATATTACCAACCGTTAACAAACCCACCAAAGCCTCCGGAAGAAAGGCAGGGAGAAAAAATTCAAAAAGAGGAGGAAGAAAAGAAGAAAATGGAAGAGTTGCAAATAAAAGAAGAGAAGAAAAAAGAACCGCCGGTCGCGGTTCAACGGGCAAAAAACAAAACGGAAATGTTTAGGGGGGCGAGTGGATGATTATATTTTGGCTGAGGTCGGCACGAAAATTTTCTTGTTCCGCAATTGAAATCAATAATAAGATTTCAAGGTGCAAAATGCGAACAGCAAAAATTTTGTGCCTCACCGCAAGGTCGATTGATGAGAATTTATAATACTTTATCTAGAAAAATAGAGGAGTTTGAACCCTTAGATCCTCCGAATGTCGGAATGTATTCATGCGGGCCGACGGTTTACGATTATTCGCATATCGGACACATGAGAAGATACGTTGGAGATGATATCCTGGTCAGAATTTTAAAGTTTAACGGATATAAAATAAAACACGTTATGAATATTACGGATGTCGGGCATTTGGTCTCAGACTCTGACGAGGGCGAGGATAAGATGGAAAAAGGCTCAAAAAAACTCGGCCTTTCGGTTTTTGAAATCGCCAAAAAATTCGAGAATCAATTTAAGAACAGCCTGAAACTTCTTAATATTCAAATGCCTGACTTAATGCTTCGGGCAACAGAACATATAAAAGATCAAATCGAGTTAATCCAAGTTTTGGAAGAAAAAGGATTCACCTATAAAACAAGAGACGGAATCTATTTTGATACTTCTAAATTTCCGGATTACAATAAGCTTTCAAAACAGGCTTTGGAAGATATAAGGGCCGGTGCAAGAGTTGAGATCGGACAGAAGAAAAATCCTACGGATTTTGCTTTATGGAAGTTTAGTTATTCAAATGGAAGATCCTTCGACTCCGCTCAGGATGACTCCGCTTCGCGTCGTCAGATGGAATGGGAAAGCCCGTGGGGTATCGGATTTCCGGGGTGGCATATTGAGTGCAGTGCGATGTCGATGAAGGCACTAGGCGTAAGTTTTGATATTCACACCGGCGGGATAGACCATATTAATATCCATCACACAAACGAAATCGCACAAAGCGAAGCGGCATCAAACAGGCTGTTTGTTAAATATTGGGTTCATTATAATTTTTTGGTGATTTCA
>JAMCZG010000018.1 GCA_023485715.1 Patescibacteria group bacterium | reverse complement strand
CAGATTTCCGCGTTTACTTTCGAGTTTTTTAACGACGATGCCTTCCAAGCCTTTCGAAATCGAATCTTCCAAAAGCACCGTCAAAGTTTTTACATCCGTTACAACCTGATTTTTTGTCGGGATTAATATTCCATCTTCTTTCACTGTTTCTTTAAGAATTTCGAGTCTTTTCGAAAGCGGTTCATCGATCAAAGACTTTCCGTTTTTGTACTCGGAGATATGGGCAAAAGCTTTAAGCGGAAGCTTTACGGCCATTTCCGAAATATTGTGTTTCCTTCTTCTTTTTGTGGTTTCTTGAAATGGCAAAAATTCTTCTGAGTCGGGATTATACGCAAGCGCCTCTGTGTCTAAAATTGCCGTATCTGCACCAACTTGTTTTTTTGTCGCCTCGATAAGCTCCGGAAACATATGGGTCATGTTTTCTAAATTTCTTGAGTACATCGAGATTTCGTCCCCGTTTTTATGAATCTGCACCCTGAACCCGTCGTATTTATACTGGACATCGACTTTTTCCATTTTTTGGATCGCTTTTTCGGGATTTGGCAGCCTTTCGCAAAGTTCCGATCTTATCGGTTTTCCGATTTGAACACTTAGGTTTTCGACAAATGAAAGTCCTTTTTCTTTTAGGGTTTTTGCGATTAAACCCAGATCCGAAGTCCTGTTATACGCGTTTTCCAAAAGTTTTCTTTTGCTTTTATCTCCTAAAATCGCTTTTGCGAGCCCGTCCAGAATCGTCGGGTCCCCGATCCCCAAGCGCAAGTTTCCTAATGGAATTCTAACCAGATATTTTGCGGAAGACGAATCCATGTTTTTTAAAAGATCTATTAATAAATTTTTTCTTTTTTCGACTGTACCTTCGCCGTTTGTTTTTGCGATTTTTGTTAATATCTCAAAAACTTCCGTTACGGTAATTTTTGATTTTTGAATTTTTACTTTTAGATTTAACTCCTCCACGGTTTTGCCCATATCTCCGAGTTGGTTATAAAGTTTAATTACGTCCTCTTTTGTTAAGTTGTATGCTGTAGCGATCGACTGCGCAACGGTTTTCTCAGCCATTCCGATCTCTGTTGCCTCAAAAAACGGCGCGATTCTTCCCTGAACTAAATACGCTATTTTTTCGATCTCATCTTTTCCTGATTTTTTGAACAAATCCGAGAGTATGTCGATTAAAGCGAGCCTCGAAGAAGTTCTTTCTAATTTCTCAAAATATGTGGAGAGCTCAAAAAACGTCATACTGATAATGTATTGTATCATAAGAAAGAGAGAGCGGTTTAGACCATACTAGCGGCAAAACTTGACATAAAGGCATATAATATTAATAATATTGAACTGCTTTCTAAACAGATTTATGATCTCTGAAAGAGAAGCCAATCGAGAGGCATTATCAAGAACCGAAATTGATCACGAATTCCAACGTCTGTATGGGACGTTTTTAAGACAGGGTTGCGAACCCATGTTTCAAATGATGAGATCTTATTTACGATCCATTTCCCTCCTAGACAATTCACACGTAGCCGGAAGAGCGACAGAGGCTCTTACATATTTTGAACAAATGCCCGCTTTTATATCTAATCTGATCAATACCCGAGGCAAACTGGTTCCACTCGGAGATGGAGATATTATCGAATTTTCTGGAAGTAATGGTGTGGAACCACTCCGTGCAAAAGCTTCTGTTACTCCGACAATCGCCAGCAGAATCGTAGGCGCAACCAAACACTCTTTAGAAAATCCTCATAGTATAATAAAAGTGTTTACTGGAGAAGCACTCAAGCATCATCCAGAAGCGAGAGATAACGCACTCGGGTTAAGCTCTGCTTCTTTGTCTCTCGAAAGATACCTAATGCCTCTAACGGCTCATAACTTTAAGGGTGATCCTCGGCCATTTACCGCAGTTGTGGATAGTTACGATGGGAAAGTTGACGTGTACTTTGGAGATGAACGCTTAAATCCTTATGCTCTCTTAGCCTGCCAGACAGATTAATTAATTTTACTTTATTACGTACCTTGCGCCTTTTGTTACCCCTTGTTTTTTGATAATTCCAGACTCGAGAAGACCTTTTAATTCGTTTAAAATCGTGTCCTCGGAAACCATCGGGAAAATGGTTTGAAACGCCTGATTTTGCAAAAAACCGACTTCCTGAATATATTCGATAATTTTTAGCTGACGATCTGTCAGCATAAGGGGTTTCCCGCCTAACTTTTGACGAAGTTTTCCGTCGATCGAAATCTTTTCGACCTTATCTTTAATTTTGGAAAACTCGATCGCCAAACCCTTTGTAAAATATTCAAGCCAACGTGTTAAATCCCCGTTTTGTTTTCCAACTGATTGGAGCGCTTCGTAATAAGAAGCAGCATCACTATCAAAATATTCTTCGAGCGAAAAGAATTTTCTGATGTCGTAATTCTCCTGGAACAGGATTAGAGTCGATAGAGCCCTTGCGACCCGTCCGTTTCCGTCCAAAAAGGGGTGAATTCTAACTAATTCATAATGAACAATTCCGCTTTTCAAAACAGGATGTATCTCTTTTCCTGATTGACTATTTATATACGCCAAAAAATCATAAATTAGTCGTTTTATGTCTTCTGGGGGCGGCGGTTTAAAAGACACTTCTCCACTCCGACTGTTTTTAATAACTACTTGAGTTTTTCGATACTCGCCGCATTTTTCTTCCGGTAAAATTTTTTTTACTGTTATTTTATGAATCGTCCTTACAGTATCTTCCGTAATCCTGAACTCTGAATCCTGGATTTTAGATTCGTTTATATATTCTGTGACTTTTCTATAATTAATGACCTCCTGAATATCCCTTTCTCTTGCGACAACATCTTCCCCGTCAATTACCTTTTCTGCCTGAGTTAGATTAAGCTCATTTCCTTCTATGTGTGTACCAAAGTGAACTGTCCTTACTAAAGCGTCTTTTCTGAATTCCCTTTCGTAATAAGGAAGAAGCGGTGCATGTTCGATTACTTCTTTTGAGGCCTCAATTATACCTATATTCTTTAAAATATTATTCGTGATCAAATATTTAGGATTAAACATCTATAAAAATTAACGCATAATTCCCGAAAAAAAGCAATATGTTATAATTCGGGTAATGGCGGAAAGCAAAAAAATACATGTTGAAGTTTTAAGGCAAATGCTGACTCTGGCGACAAGCGCTTTTGGCCTGGTCGCAGCGCTGGCGTGGAACAACGTGATTCAGGAATTTGTGAACGATTACATTAAAAAATGGTTTCCCCAAGGGTCTGGAATTTTTTCTTTATTGATTTACGCGATTATCGTTACTATTTTAGCGGTTTTAATAACTCTCCAACTTTCCAGAATCGTACAAAAACTCGAATCAAAGCAGTAATTCTTTCATCACTTTCGGAATTTCATCGGCGAGGTCTGTTGCGTTAAAATTCGGACCGACTCTTTTATAAAGCTCGTCTCCAGCTTTTTTATTGATGTAGCTCCCGGCCTTTGCCGCCAAAAATAAATCGTTTTTACACGCTAGGGCAGAAACTAATCCTGCTAACACATCTCCTGTTCCCCCCTTTGTCATCCCTTCGTTTCCTCCTTCGACAATCAAACAACTCTTGGGCGAACAAACAATATCAAAAATGCCCTTGAGTAAAACCACGCAGTTATATTTTTTAGACATTTCAAAAACATTAGCTTGATTTGCCTCAACTCCAAAAAGGTCAGAAAATTCTCTTGCGTGAGGTGTTATTATTACATCTCCGTTTAGCTGTTTTAATAATTCTGGCTTGATTTCCGTTAAAGATCCTGCATCCAAAACCCACTTTTTACCGAGATGTGAGTAATTATTTATATTTTCTTCTGTGAGCGATCTTGTTGATTCTTCATCTTTACGTCTTCCCTCTTCTCTCGGGAGCCCAGGACCCAGAAGTATTACATCTGCTTCCATAATATAATCTTTAATTTTTTCTCTCGGAATCGCGATAAAATCAAAAATTTCACTTTTCAGCTTTTGGGTAATTTCGTTATTGTCTGGAACAGACGCGTAAAAAACCATATCGACGATCCGCGACGCGACTTTTAACGCCCATAAAGAAGCACCATGGAAAAGACGGGATCCGCCGACGATTAAAAGTTTTCCGTTTTGGCCTTTGTGAGATCCAGAAATTGGCTTGTATAAATTTTTAAGATCTTCTGAGTCAAATTTTTCCATCATTATTTTTCTAAACTAATTATATCGATTTTTTTTGCTAATTGCTTCGGAATAAATTCTTTATGGGTTGTGGTTATAACCGTTTGTTGTTTATCAACGATCTCTAAAACCAATTCTATGTGTTTTTCATCAAGTTCTGAAAATATATCGTCTAAAAGAAACGCCGGTCTAAGACCCAATTTTTCCTCGACAAACAAAAGTTGTAGTAACTTTAGCTGTAAAATCGCGAGCCTTTGCTGTCCACGCGAAGCAAATAATTTAACATTATGTGTAGTTTGCCGACTATTATTGAACATAAAAACACTAAAATCATCCCTATGCGGACCGACGAGTGTAACGGTCGCACCGACCTCGGCCACTTTATATTGCAAAAGCCGATCTTTTGAGATAATACTTTTATCATAGGATATAAGAAAATCGAAAATTTCTTTGTCGCTATTATTTAAGAATTCTATAAACTCTTCTCTTTTTGTTGTGATTACCATTCCGTTTTTTATCAAAAGATCATCCCAATATTCGAACTGTTTTTCGTTTCTAACCCCTGTAAGTTTTGTCTGCTCAAGAAGAGCGTTTCTTTGCCTAAGACCTTTTTCGTAAGAAGTCAATGCAAATCTATAGTCCCTGTCTACTTGTTCTAAGACCGAATCCAAAAAATTTCTCCGTAAGTACGGTGAATCAACGATTATGTCTAAATCTTCGGGTGAAAACAAAACGGTTGGAAAATTACCTACAAAATCGATCTTTCTTTTTGGAACGCCGTTGACCAGATATTTTTTAGAAGGTTTGTCGCTCCCTTCGAGTCGACCACTTGTTAAAACTATTTCTAGGCCCGTGCTTTCGTTGTTTGACACGATTTCTCCTTTTATCCGCGATATGTCTTCGTTAAACATTATGGCTTCAAAATCTTTAGTCCCTCGAAAACTACTTCCGATCGATAGAAAATATAGCGATTCTAAAAGATTTGTCTTGCCCGAAGTGTTTGGCCCGACGATTACCGTACACCCCTTGTCGAATTTAAATTCTGATTTTTTGTAACTTCTAAAATTATACAAAAAGACCGATTTAAGAAGCATATCTAACTTTTCCAAAACCCGCTTTTTTTATTATTTTACCGTTATCGAATACTTTTGCTCCGCGGATAAAGACTTTTATAACTTTTCCCCTTACTTTCCAGCCGTTAAACGGCGACCAGCCGCATTTTGTATACAGGTTCTCGTTTTTAATAACGTACGATTTATTTAGATCAACTTCGATTCGAGTTTTTGTGTCTTGTTTTACACCAAAAATTTTTGCCGGGTTCCCGTAGCAAAGCCTGATAATATCTTCGATCGTTAACCAGCCTTTTGAAACAGAAGTCAAAAGAAGAGGCAACGTGGTTTCCAGCCCCGGCACTCCAAAAGGCGGGACAGCGGATTTTTTCTCTTCGATTGTATGCGGCGCGTGATCAGATTCTAAACAATCGACAAAAGAAAGGTTTTTCCAGATAAAATCCTGGTCTTTTTGCGTAGCAAGCCCAGGCTTCATAATGCCAAAAGCGCCGAGGTTTTTTTTGTCTTTTTCTGTCAAAAAAAGATGGTGAGGCGTAACGCCGCAGGTTACCGGCAAGCCTTCTTTTTTTGCTTTAATTATTTTTTTAAGCTCTATTGCCCTACTTACATGGCAAAAGTGCGTAGGGTGTTTGATTTTTTTAACAATCTCGATTACACTCCAGGCGCTTTTCTCCTCCGCATGAACCAGGATCGGTTTTTTGGGGTTTATTTTCGACCACTCTTTAAAAATATTTAAAGCAAAAA
>JAMCZG010000001.1 GCA_023485715.1 Patescibacteria group bacterium | reverse complement strand
TTCGGGTGTCAAGGTTTTTATCAACCCCCTCCGCTAATTTTTTTTTGTAATCGATTAATTTCTTTTCCAGTTTTTTATCGGATGTCGCTAAAATCTGAATCGCCAAGAGAGCAGCATTTTTAGCGCCGTCGATACCAACTGTTGCGACTGGAATGCCGGGCGGCATCTGAACAGTCGAATAAAGCGAGTCGATTCCAGATAAAGCGCCTCCTTTTAGTGGGATGCCAATAACCGGAAGAGGAAAATGCGCCGCTACAACTCCTGCAAGATGTGCAGCGAGTCCGGCTCCCGCGATAATAACCTTGACACCCGAATCGTAAAATTTTTTTATATTTTCGGTCGTTAATTTTGGGGATCTATGAGCAGAAGAAATAGTCAGTTCACAATCAATGTCAAATTCTTCCAAAACTTTTACCACTTCAGACATGATGGGCAGGTCTGAGTCGGACCCCATGATAATTCCAATAGACGGTTTTCTCATACAATTATATTTAGATTATTGAAAAGTGTTTGTCAATAACCAATTAAATTACTTATTTAGATTTGCGTAATTTTTTAATAAATTGTTTTGTTCTTTCTTTAGCAATTCCGATGTGGTCTTTTGGGTTAAAGAAATTTGCAATCTTATCTTTTGAAATATATTTTAAAACTCTATTGTCTTTTTCCAAAAGCTCGATTAAATTATTTTTTTCTCCTTTGGAAACATTACTCCATGCGATCATCGAATTTTCTCTAATAATTTCGTGTACTTCCTGACGGTCTGCGCCATTTTTTACAAGTTGCATCATTAAGTTCTCTGTCGACGAAAAAATCCCGTATTTTTGTAAATTAAAATCGATGACATTTTCGAAAACAACGAAATCTTTAATGATAGAATTTGTTGTCGTTAAACATTCGTCGATCGCTAAAAAAGTTTCCGGTATGAAAATACGTCTGTTGGCAGAATCATCTAGTGTCCTTTCCAAAAGAGTTAACGCCGGATTACTCCAAGCAACATTTAGGAGCGATGAAACATATCGGCAGAGCGAACAATTTTTTTCCGCTTTATCAGGATTCTTTTTAAAAGGCATCGCGGATGATCCCACTCTTTTTTTACTTCTTGGCTCTGACCATTCGCCAAAATTAGGGGATTGCATAATGCGTAGATCAAAGTTGAATTTGTGGAGAGACTGGGCAATGTTTGCAAGGCTTACCACAACAAGCCAATCGATTTTCCGAGGATACGTTTGGCCAGAAACAATTATCGGATCAAGTTTTAGATTTTTCATAATTTCTTTTTCGAATTCAAGAGCAGATGATTTTTTGTCCTTTAGAAGTTTTTGATAACTTGCAGAAGTTCCCACTGCTCCTTTAATTCCTTTACCTCGAACAAATTTTTCGATTATTCTGATAAACTCTAAATCCCAAAGTAAATCCTGTGCATACACACACAATCTGTATCCCAGAGTCGTAGGTTCGGCAGGCTGCAAATGTGTGTATCCCATACATACCGTATTTTGATATTTTTGAATTTGTAGTGAGAAATTTTGCAGGAGTTCGACTAACTTGTTTTTTATTAAAGTAATAGCTTCTCTTATTTGAATAATTTCTGCATTATCTGTAATATCTGTAGAAGTTGCTCCAAGGTGAATTTTTCCACCGCCTACCTTGCATTGTGATGCGAAAGTTTTAATTTCGGCCATAACATCGTGATAAATCTCTTTTTCTATCTCGTGGGCTTTTTCGATATCGATGTCGTTTTGATGGGAAACTATATCATCTAGCTCTTTTTTTGTTACAAGTCCTATTTTATTTTGCGCTCTTGCCAGTTCTACCCAGTTTTTCCGCCAAAGTCTTCTTCTGTTCACATCAGACCAGATTTCCCTCATTTCTTTTGAGCCATAACGCCACGTAAACGGAGAGAGATAAGTCTCGTAATCGAAGTTTAGATTAGGCTTTAATAATTTCATTTCTGTCGCTTCCTGTTGAAACAAATTGTATTTTTGTTTTAACCTGTTTTTCGATCTCCTTTAAATAGTTTTTTGCTTCTTTGGGTAAATCAGAATATTTTTTAATTCCTTTTACCGGTTTTGACCACCCTTTAAGAGTTTTATAAACTGGTTTTACATTACTCAAGAATTTTGCATCCCCGTCGAAATATCGAACCTTTTTACCACTATTTGTATAAGACGTACAAATTTTTATTGTTTTAAATCCATCGAGAACATCAAGTTTTGTGATCGCAATTCCTGTATATCCATTAATCCGGGACGCAAATCGGATAAGTTCCGCGTCGAACCATCCACAGCGCCTAGGTCTTCCTGTTGTTGTTCCAAATTCAAATCCAGTTCGACGCAGTTTCTCTCCGTCTCCATCAAAAAGTTCTGTCGGAAAAGGCCCGGCCCCCACTCTTGTTGTGTACGCTTTTACAACTCCGACTATGGAATCAACTTGTTTTGACGGAATACCTGCGCCTGCTGTTACGCCGCCTGTTAATACTGTGGACGCTGTAACAAACGGATATGTTCCCCAGTCGTTGTCTAAAAAAACTCCGTGTGCTCCTTCGAGCAGGATGGTTTTTTTACCCTTAAGGGCGTTTTCGATTAGAGGATAAGGCTCTTTAATAAAAGGATGTATTTTTTTCTTATAAACTAAAAACTTTTCAAAAATTTCTTTTTCGTTTAATGCTTTTTCTCCCAGAGCAGAAATAATTCTATTTTTTATCGAAAGCTGGATTTTCAGTTTTTCGCGAAAAAGTTTTGAGTCGAGTAAATCGATAATTCTTATTCCGTTGTAACTTACCTTATCCGAGTATGTTGGCCCTATCCCTCTTCCGGTCGTACCTGTTTTTGCTTTTCCTTTTGCCTCTTCGTAAAGCTTGTCAAGAATTTTATGATAGGGCATTATAAGGTGACAACGTGGAGAAATGTAAAGTCTGTTTTTAAAATTAATTCCTGCTTTTTCTAAATTTTCTATTTCTGAAACTAAAACATCGAGGTCTAGTATTACTCCGTTTGCGATAATTGCCTTTATTTTGGGGTTAAATATGCCGCATGGGATAAGATGCATCGGGAATTTTCCGTATTGGTTGATTACGGTATGGCCCGCATTATTTCCTCCGTGAAACCGGACAACAAAATCTGATTTAGAAGAAAGATAATCAACTATTTTACCTTTTCCTTCGTCTCCCCATTGGGAGCCAACAACTAAAGTTGTCATAAGACCGCAAGTATTGTAATGGTAGGGATAGGAAAAAGCAATACTAAATGCTACAATTGCGTTGTAATCGTTGGGTATTTATGCAAAGGAATAAAAAAAAGATAATTACTAGACGGGGGAAATCGTATTACAGAGTTGAAATTTGTCGATCTATAGTCGATTTGCCTTTATTCGAAATCGCACCCAAAACAAAAATTGCGTTGTTTAATATTTTAGGGGAAACGACTTTGATTACAAAGATCGCAAGAGCTATTACTCAAAAACTTCCGAAAAACGCAGATATTATTATCACGCCAGAAGTAAAAAGCGTTTGTTTAGCATACGAGCTTTCAAAAATTACAAAAATCCCCTATGTTGTTGTCCGAAAACATAAGAAACCTTACATGTTGAATTCGATTCAGGAAGAAGTTATTTCGATTACGACCGGAAAACCCCAGAGTTTGTGGCTGGACGGCAAAGACAGGAATTCAATAAAAAATAAAAAAGTTATTTTAATCGACGATGTTATTTCGACCGGCAATACTTTAACAGGACTTAGGGGATTAGTAAAAAAATCGGGCGGAAAAATTGTTGCGGAAGCGGCCGTGTTTACAGAAGGAGACAGGGAAAAGTGGAGAAATATTATAGCCTTGGGACATCTGCCGATATTTAAAGATTAAATGAAAAAAAGGAAACTATCACTTGGATCAAATGGGGACGAAGCCCCGCTTAGCAGGGCTGACGTCGGAGTTTTCGGGGGATCGGGGTTTTATTCCTTATTCGATAAGTTCGAGACCGTCAAAATGACAACTCCCTATGGTGCTCCATCATCCGAAATAACAATCGCGGAAATTCACGGAAAAAGGGTTGCTTTTCTGCCGAGGCATGGAAAAAATCATCAATACCCTCCCCATAAAATTCCGTATAAAGCCAATATTTACGCATTAAAAAAATTAGGGGTAAAAAGAATTATTTCGCCGTGTGCGGCCGGATCACTAAATTTTAAAATTGCGCCGGGTGATTTTGTTGTTTTAGATCAATTTGTCGATCGCACACACCACCGCGACGATACTTTTTATCACGGGCCAGAGACTGTTCATATCTCATCAGCCCATCCTTATTGCACAGATTTACAAACAATGGCGTTAAAAGCCGGCCGAAAACTAAAAATAAAAACACACAAAAAGGGGACAGCGGTTATTATAAACGGTCCGAGATTTTCAACAAGTGCTGAAAGTTTGTACTATTCAAATCTCGGATACGATGTTATAAATATGACTCAATATCCGGAAGTGGTTTTGGCGAGAGAACAAGAGATATGTTTTTTGGGGATTGCGCTTGTTACGGATTGGGACGCGGGTTTGATTGCAAAAGGAAAAGTAAAGCCGGTTGAAATAAAAGATGTTCTAAAGATTTTTAATGAAAATATCGAAAAGTCGAGGAATTTAATTTTTGAAATTATTAAAAATTTACCCTCTACGCGAAATTGCCTCTGTAAAACTGCGCTCCTAAATGCCCAAATTAAAGCCTAATTACGATAACCTATAGTATATATTAGTAGGGGAGAGTATTCCTCTTTCGAAAAATATTTTTTAAAAAATTTGTAAACTTTATTTTTTAAATGTTAAAAATAACAAAAATATTATCAAAAAATCAAAAAAATTTAATATTATCCAAAATTCAATTTTAAGGAAAGTCAAGTATATTAGTGGTAAAATACGAATGACTTATGGATCAAGTTAGTCAGGTCAGGGAAAAAATCGATATCGTTCAATTGATTTCGGAATATGTTCCGCTTAAAAAAGCAGGACGAAATTTTAAAGCGAATTGTCCTTTTCACGGCGAGAAAACGCCGTCGTTTGTTGTTTCGCCCGAAAGACAGATCTGGCATTGTTTTGGCTGCGGCAAGGGCGGAGACTGTTTTACGTTTTTAATGGAATATGAGAGCTTAGAGTTTCCCGAAGCTTTAAGAATTCTCGCAAAAAGAGTAGGGATCGAGATTCAATCGACCCATTTTGAAGCCGGACTCACGACTAAAAAAGAAAAAATTTATCGACTTAACCGCTTGTCGCTTGAGTTTTACCATTATCTTTTAACAAAACACAATGTGGGGAAAAAGGCATTGAGTTATTTAATCGAAAAAAGAAAAATCAACGAAAAAATAATCGATAGTTTTTCGTTGGGATTTGCGCCTCGGGTAGGAAACGCGCTCGTAAAATTTTTAATCGACAAGAAAAAATACGACAAAGAAGATTTAAACGAGGCGGGTCTTATGTCTTTTAGACGGGGTGGAATTTTTGATTTTTTTGCGGGAAGAATAATATTCCCCTTGTTCGACCACCGCGATAATGTTATCGGGTTTTCCGGTCGGGTCTTAGAAGATCAATCGGCCCAGATTAGTTCAAAATATATTAATACAAGAGAAACCCTTGTTTATCACAAGGGTGACGTATTTTTCGGTCTAAACGTCGCAAAGGACGAAATAAAAAAACAAGGACGGGTAATTGTTATGGAGGGCGAACTCGATGTTATTTCGTCTGTCCAGGAAGGAATTAAAAATGTTATCGCAGTAAAGGGCACGGCGTTAACCGAAAATCAAGCGCAGTTAATTTCAAGATTTGCCGGAAAAGTAAGTCTGTGTTTTGACCGGGATAAAGCCGGGATCGACGCAGTAAAAAGAAGCGTGCCTGTCTTAGAAAAAAAAGGATTGACGATAACCGTTGTACAGGTTCCAAACGGAAAAGATCCGGACGAATCGATTAAAGAAAACGCGTTTGAATTTAAAAACGCGATGAAAAACGATATCGGA
>JAMCZG010000057.1 GCA_023485715.1 Patescibacteria group bacterium | reverse complement strand
ATTTTCTCAACAGAAAAAAATATACTTACGAAGTAATCATTGTCGATGACGGTTCAACCGACGGAAGTATCGAGTTTACGGAAGAATTTATAAAAGAAAATCCTCATTTTAAGATAATTAAAAATAGGCATATGGGGAAGGCTGGTGCAGTTACAAGCGGAATGCTTAAAGCGAGCGGAAAATATATTTTATTCTCCGATATGGATCAGGCCACTCCGATCCGTGAAGTCGATAAACTATTGCCTTATTTTGAGCAAGGCTATGATGTAATTATCGGATCAAGAAGCGCCCAAAGGAAGGGTGCGCCGTGGACAAGACTTGTTATGGCGCGGGGGATGATAATTTTAAGAACATTACTGGTTGGTATTAAGGGTATATCAGACACTCAATGTGGATTTAAAATTTTTTCAAGAGAGGCCGTAAAAAAAATATTTACAAAAATAAACGAAGTTCATCATGGATTTAGAAGAATATCAGGGTCGAGTGTTGCTGCCGGGTTTGATGTGGAGCTTTTATATATAGCACAGCTTGCGGGTTATAAAATTAAGGAGGTTCCCGTTGAATGGCTATACGTCGAGACCAGAAGAGTAAACCCTATTAAAGATTCGATCGACGGCTTAATGGATCTGATCAGAATAAAAAGAAATAGCACAAAAGGTCTCTACAAATAATGTCAAATTTCAAATTAATTTTTGCCGGGTATTTAGTCGTAATTTTTGGATTATTTCTATATTCATTTACGCAGATTGATCTTGGATTAACATTATCGAGGTTATCAATGTGGTTACCGCTTCAAAAATTTTTTCAAAGTATAGGATATTTTAATCGTCCTTTATCAACTTCGATTTATTTAATAATACTGATTTTACTTTACTTGTTTTATGGCATTTTTCTGTTTTTAACTAGCAAAAATAAAATAAAAAATAGAAGTATTTGGATTTTAATACTGGTAACAACAGGAATTTTAACATTTTCTTATAATGCTTTTTCTTACGACCTCTTTAATTATATATTTGACGCAAAAATTATTACATTTTATCAACAGAATCCCTATATCCATAAAGCGCTGGATTATCCTGGAGACCCGATGCTGTCTTTTATGCAGTGGACCCACAGAACATTCCCTTATGGCCCAACATGGCTTGTTTTAACCGTTCCCTTATCTTTTTTAGGTTTACAGTTTTTTATTCCAACGTTCTTCCTCTTTAAAATTCTTGTTTCTGCTTCTTTTATCGGCGCTGTTTACGGGATCAGTAAAATACTTAAAAAGATATCTCCGGAAGATGAATTATTTGGAATAGTTTTTTTTGGTTTAAATCCGCTTGTCATTATTGAATGTTTAGTTTCTTCCCATAATGACATAGTTATGATGTTTTTGATTTTATTATCATTATATTTGTTTTTGAATAAAAAATATTTTCGTTCATTTTTATTATTCTTATTCTCCGTTGGGGTCAAATTTGCCAGTGCTATTTTAATTCCTGTTTATATTTTGATTTATTCGTACACAAGAAATAAAAAAGAGGTTCCCTGGTTAATTGTATCTATAATAAGTATTCTTTTAATGACGGTTGGTATAGTGTTTGCTACGATTAGGACCAACTTTCAACCCTGGTATTTGCTTTACGTATTGCCTTTTGCCGCTTTTATAGGAAAAAAATATTATATTTTGATACCGACTTTTATAGTTACTTTTTTTGCACTTTTAAGATATGTCCCGTTCCTGTATACGGGTAACTGGAATAAACCGATTCCTATCATCCTGTTTTGGCTAACGACGGGTTCTTTAATTTTTTCGACAATAATGGTTTTTGTCTGGTATTTGAAATCGCTTGGTTATAAAAAATCAAAATGATAGAATATTGATATGAGATTTTTTAAAAAATATCGATTTGGGATTATTTTTTTTGTACTTATAACGATACTTTTTTTCTTTTTAAGACTGTATAGAATCGATTCCCTCCCGATTTTTACAGACGAGGCAATCTATACAAGATGGTCACAGATCGCGCGGTACGATGCCTCCTGGCGGTTTATTTCGCTGACAGACGGGAAGCAACCTATGTTTGTGTGGGCGGACACAATTCTAATGCGAGTAATTAACGATCCTTTGTTAGCCGGCCGGTTAGTCTCTGTTGTTACGGGATTTTTTACGATGATCGGCCTTTTCTTTTTGGGAAAAGAAATATTTAAAAATTATTGGGTTGGGATTATATCCTCGTTTTTGTATGTAATTTTTCCGTTCGCTTTGGTTTACGACAGGATGGCTTTATATGATAGCATGGTTGGGACATTCGCGGTGTGGAGCTTATATTTAGAAATTCTTTTAATCCGCAAAATCCGTCTAGATGTTGCGCTTATTTTAGGAATGGTTATCGGAATGGGAGTTTTGACAAAAACCTCAGCGTTTTTTAGCATATATCTTCTTCCATTTTCTTTAATTTTGTTTGATTTTAAAACTAAGAAGAGAGTAAATTTGTTTTTTAAATGGATTGGTCTTGCATTGGTTTCGGTAATTTTAGCTTATGCAGTTTATTCAATTTTAAGACTTTCTCCCTTTTTCCATATAATTAGTGATAAAAATTCCATTTTTGTTTATCCGTTTAATGAATGGTTAACACATCCGTTTACTTATTTGCACGGTAATATAAAAGGGGTCTGGAATTGGTTTTGGATTTACATGACTTGGCCATTTATTATTCTTATTATTCTGTCTTTTGTCGTCGATCCAAAGAGATTACGAGAGAAATTATTGCTTTTTATTTGGTTTATTGTCCCATTTTTGGGCTTAGCGTTATTCGGAAGGACTATGTACCCTCGTTTTATATTTTTTATGACCCTTCCGCTCCTTCCTTTAATCGCATTGAGTTTAATAAAAATTGCAATGGTTATTAAAAAGCCGATTTTTATAGTCATAATTTTTCTGGGTTTATGTTTCTTTGCCCTGCGCTCTGATTATTATATTTTGACTGATTTTGCCCGCGCGCCGATCCCTTACTTAGATTTAGAACAATATATAAATGGTTGGCCATCCGGTTCCGGGATAAAAGAAGCAATAGCCTACTTGTCGGAAAAATCTTCAAATAAGAAAATTTACGTCGCAACCGAAGGAACATTCGGTAGTCTGCCTACCTATTCAGTCGAAATATACTTGGGAGACAATAAAAACGTGGAAAAAAGAGGAGTTTGGCCGGTTCCAGACCAGATTCCGCAAGATTTACCCGAAAGGGCAAAAACAATGCCTGTTTATTTTATTTTCAACGAAACGCAGGTGGTGCCTAAATGGCCGCAATTAAAACTAATCAAAGAATACCAAAAAGGGATCGGAGATTCATACATGAGATTTTATGAAGTTGTTCCACAATGAAGAAATATTTTTATTTCTTTGTAATTATTTTTTTATCTATTCTCCCTTTTGTAAGTATTTTTTCGACGAATAATCTTCCTCATACACATGATGGCACAGTGCATTTAGCAAGAATAGCAGCGTATTATAAATCACTAACCGATTTGCAAATTCCGGTTCGATGGGCCGGAGACTTAAACTACGGTTACGGCATGCCGCTTTTTAATTTTATATACGGACTCCCTTATTTATTTTCTTCATTTTTTGTCTTTTTGGGGTTTGGGTTAGTCAGTTCTTTTAAGATCGTTCTTTTTTTAAGTTTTATTTTGTCGGGGATATTCATGTTTTTATTTTGCAAAACATTTTTTAATGACGACAAAAAGGCTTTATTAATAACTATTCTATATCAATTCTCGCCGTTTAGACTGGTTGAGCTTTTGGTGCGGGGATCGTTTGGAGAAGTTTACACATATACTTTTTTCCCGCTTGTTCTTTTTGGATTAACCCTTATTTTTAAAAAAAATAGTTATCGTAATTTTATTATTACGGCGGTTGGGGCAGCACTTTTAGTCTTGTCTCATAATGCGTTGAGTTTGGTTTTTTTTGTTATCGCATTCTGTTTCCTTTTATATTTTGGTAAGAGCAAAAACAAAATATTTTATGGATTATTTCCATTAGTATGTGGTCTTTTGCTTTCTTCGTTTTACTGGATTCCGGCGATTCTGGAACATAAATATACCCACGGTGATCTATACATGAAGAATATATACCTTATGCATTTTCCGCCTATACAAAACTTTTTTATTCCCAATTTGATCAATATGACAAGTTTTCAAATCGAAGGAATTTCTGTCCAACTCGGTTTATTCCACGTAATAATAATACTGATTTCAATCTGGGCAGTACTTTTTTATAAAAAAATAGATAAATTGACGAAAAAAGTAATAATATTTAGTTTATTAATTCTGGGAATATCCCTCTTTTTTATGCAGCCGGTTTCTAAGATTGTTTGGGAAAAAATAGCGCTTCTCAGACAATTTCAATTTCCATGGAGATTTCTTGCTGTCGCAAGTTTTGCAACGTCTTTTTTAGGAATTAGTTATTTTTGTATTAAATTTTTGCAAAAGAAATTTATTTATTTTTTATTTCTATTTCTGGTTGTAATTTCAACAGTTTATTATTGGAATCCGCCACTCGGCTACGACAGAATAAATGAAAAAGATTATTGGAATTTTCCTTTAAATACAACATATTTTGGTGAAACAGATGTTATATGGTCTGCCGGACCAGCAAAATCTTATCCCAAGGGCAGAGTAGAGGTGATCGCGGGTGATGGAAGGATCAGTAGCTTTACAAAAAAATCTAATATTCAAGAATTTAAAATAGATGCGAAGACGATCTTGGGTCTGGTAAGTCATACGCAATATTTTCCGGGTTGGAGGGTCTATGTCGACAACAAAGTAGTCCCGATTCAATTTCAGGATCAAAACTGGAGAGGCGAAATTACATTCAATGCCCCAAAAGGCGTACATAATATAAAAATTGTTTTTGGAGAAAATAAGCTAAGGATGATATCGGACATATTGTCATTAACAACATTATTTTCAATGTTATTGTTTGGTTTATTTTTATTCTTTAAAAGAAGATGAAATTTAAAGATGTATTAATTTTTATCTTGCTATTTTTAGTTTCGATTTTATTTTTTTATAAGTGTTTTTTATACGGAAATGTTCCGTTTCCGGGCGACCTTTTAATTTCTGAATATAATCCATGGAAAACATATTCTTATCTTGGTTATAATCCCGGATCGTTTCCGAATAAAGCACAATATTTTGATGTTTTAAGGCAGCTATACCCTTGGAAAACGATCACAATAAGCCTCTTAAAAAGCGGACAAATTCCTCTTTGGAATCCCTATAGTTTTTCCGGAACACCATTGCTTGCTAATTTCCAGTCCGCTGTTTTTTACCCTTTAAATTTTTTATATTTTATTTTTTCACAAGTTATTGCCTGGTCGATTTTGGTTTATCTTCAGCCACTTTTGGCAAGTTTTTTTATGTATTTATATAGCCGAAAGATTGGGATTACTAAGATTGGTTCTTTCTTTTCCTCGATTGCGTATTCTTATTCACTTTTTATGGCTGTTTGGCTCGAGTACAACACGATCGGGAATGTTGTTTTATGGCTTCCGTTAACGCTTCTATCGATCGAAGAAATAATCCAAAAAAGAAGCAAGGCTTGGAGCTTGTTATTCGTTTTTTCGCTGGTTTCGTCTCTTTTTGCTGGCCACCCGCAAATATTTGCCTACTTTTTAGTTTTCGTTGCATGTTATTCAATAGTAAGGTCGATAAACGAAAAGAAGAAAAAAGAAATTATTAATTTTATGATTTTAATTATTCTGTCTCTTGGGATTGGGGCTTTTCAACTTTTTCCCGGACTAGAACTTATTAGTAATTCCGCGCGAAGTCTGCACGATTATAATTTTTTTGTAAATAAAATACTAATTCAGCCTTGGCAACTTGTTATGTTTTTTGTCCCCGATTTCTTCGGAAATCCTGCGACGAGGAATTATTGGCCGATGGATACATACATAGGGAAAGTTCTTTCGATCGGGGTAATTCCCATAATTTTTATAAGTATTATTTTGTTTATCAAAAAAAATAATTTTATTAAATTGTTTTTAATAACAGCGGCCGTAATTTTATTTTTTGTAACGAGT
>JAMCZG010000031.1:16207-28540 GCA_023485715.1 Patescibacteria group bacterium | reverse complement strand
CGTCTACCCCGGAGTTTTTGCGTGAAGGCCAAGCAATATCAGACACTTTACATCCGGATAGGATTGTTGTCGGTGCAGATTCGGATCGGGCAAAGAATGTATTGGCAGAATTACATAAGCCAATCGATGGCACGCTTATTCTTACGAACGTAGAAACTGCGGAGATGATAAAATATGCAGCAAACGCATTTTTGGCTACAAAAATCTCTTTTGCCAATACTATTGCGCGTCTTTCTGAAATTACCGGTGCAGACGGGCCGAAAGTTTTAGAAGCTGTTGGTTTAGATAAACGTGTCGGAAGTGCATTTCTTAATGCCGGGGCAGGATTTGGGGGTAGTTGTTTTCCAAAAGATGTCAGGGCCCTAATCGCAATCGCAAGACAAAACGGTTACGATTTTAACCTTCTTACGGAGGTAACCAAAATAAACAGAGAGTCGATGCTGTCGATAGTCGAGAAAGCAAAAAAGCTTTTAAAAAATGATGTTAATAATAAAAAAGTATGCGTTTTTGGCTTAGCTTTTAAACCCGATACAGACGATATGAGAGACGCTCCGTCGATTACGATTATAGACGGACTGCAAAAAAGCGGAGCGCAAATCAATGTATATGATCCGATCGCGATCGACAATGCCAGAAAATTAATTAAAAATGTGAATTTTTGTAAAGATCCATACTCGGCTGCAAAAGGCTGCGATCTTTTAATAATTTTAACGGAGTGGAATGAATTTAGACAGCTCGATTTAGGTAAAATAAAGCAGTTAATGAAACAGCCTATTATTTTAGACGGAAGAAATATTTACGATCCAGACAAAATTAAAAGACTAGGATTTTTTTATCAAGGAGTCGGTCGATAGATATGCTAAATAAAGTGCTTATAACTGGCGCCACAGGATTTGCAGGCAGTTATTTAGCCGAATATCTAGTAAAAACAAAAAAATACGAAATCACCGGGACCTCTTTCTCGATTTCTGATTTCCATAATATTAGGGGAATAAAAAAAGATATAAATATCGTAAAAGTCGACCTGTCGAAAAGTTTAGAGGTAAAAGAACTAATCGAAAAAACCAGGCCAAATTTAATATTTCATCTTGCTGCACTTACTTCCCCCGCTGACAGTTTTAAAAATCCCGTAGACACCCTTACGAACAATATAAACGCACAAGTGAATCTTTTTGAGGCAATAAAGGATGCAAAATTAGTTAATTCACGGATTTTAATAATTTCTTCCGCCGATATTTACGGGAAAGTCGCAAAAGAAGATCTGCCGATCGATGAGGAAACAAAATTTATGCCAACAAACCCTTATTCGGTTTCAAAAATCGCGCAGGACTATTTAGGCCTTCAGTATTTTCTTTCTTACGGTTTTAAAATAATCCGCGTTAGACCATTTAATCATGCTGGTCCAAGACAAGCCCCTAATTTTGTGATCCCGTCTTTTGCTAAAAAAATCGCTGCAATAGAAAAAGGAAAAAAGGAGCAAGTTTTAAAAGTAGGAAATCTCGGGGCAAAAAGAGATTTTACCGATGTAAGAGACATGGTTAGAGCGTACGCTTACGCGATCGAAAAGGGGAAGCCGGGAGATGTTTATAATATTGGCAGCGGTGTTTCACACACAATCTCGTCTGTATTAGATGAGTTGATTGCTTTTTCAAAAACAAGGATTAAAATTGAAGTTGATTCGTCGCTTCTTAGGCCAAGCGACGAGCCGGAATTATTGTGCGATAATACAAAATTTAATAGATTGACTGGCTGGAAACCAGAAATTTCGATTACCCAGACATTAAAAGATACCCTAGATTATTGGAGAAACATAGTTTAAAATAAAAATACATGAAAAGAGCTTTGATTACCGGAATAACCGGCCAAGACGCATCTTATCTTGCAGAATTGCTTTTAGATAAGGGTTATAAAGTGTTTGGTACGACTCGTCGAACAAGTACAGTAAATAACGAGAGAATAAAACATATAGAAGATAAAATACAAATAATCCCTTCTGATTTGCTAGACCAAAGCTCGTTAAACAATGCAATATTGGAATCTGAACCGGACGAGCTGTATAATTTAGCCGCCCAATCTTTCGTAAAGACATCGTGGAACCAACCGGTTTTAACCGGAGAATTTACGGCGCTCGGCGTAACAAGAATTCTCGAAGCGATAAGAACTATCAACCCAAAGATTAAATTTTACCAAGCTTCTTCCTCCGAGATGTTCGGAAAAGTAACTGAGACACCCCAGAGGGAAAAAACCAGGTTTTATCCCAGGAGTCCATATGGTGTGGCAAAAGTCTATGGACACTACATAACTGTAAACTACAGGGAGAGTTTTAATATTTTTGCGTGTTCGGGAATTCTTTTTAATCATGAGTCGCCAAGACGCGGGCTGGAGTTTGTTACGAGGAAAATAAGTCATGGAGTCGCAAGAATTTTTTTAGGAAAACAGGATAAAATTGAATTAGGAGACTTAAAGCCAAAAAGAGACTGGGGGTTTGCAGGCGATTACGTCGAAGCGATGTGGCTGATGTTGCAGCAGAAGGTGGCAGACGATTATGTTATTGCAACAGGAGAAAATCACAGTGTAAAAGAATTTGCAGAATTAGCGTTTAGGACGGTTGGGATAAATGATTGGGAAAAACATGTAGTCAGCAATATATCTTCTCATATGCGGCCGGCGGAAGTTGATTATCTTATCGGTGACTATAGCAAGGCCAAGAAGGTATTGGGTTGGCGGCCTAAAACAAGCTTTAAAAAATTAGTAGAGATGATGGTAAAGGCCGATATCGAACTCGAGAAGAATAAATAACATGTATGCAAAAAATTTTAATTGCCGGAGGAGCTGGTTTTATCGGATCCCATCTATGTGAATCCTTTCTCGATGAAAACTACGCAGTCATCTGTGTCGACAATCTTATAACCGGTGACAAGAAAAATATAGACCCCCTAATAAAAAATTCCAATTTTAAATTTATAAATCATGATACGACAAAATTTTTACAGTCAGACGAACTTACGGAAATTGATTACATATTTCATCTCGCTAGTCCTGCGTCCCCGAATAAAAAAAGCCCGAGAAGCTACATTAATCATCCCATCGAAACTTTGCTCGCAAATTCTTTAGGGACTTATGAGCTTCTGGAATTAGCTAAAAAATTTTCCGCGAAATTCTTATATGTATCTTCTTCAGAAATTTATGGCAACCCAACAATTTCTCAGCAAACAGAAGACTACTTTGGAAATGTTAATCCAAACGGCATTAGGTCCGTTTACGATGAAGGGAAAAGATTCGGAGAAGCTATGACGATGGCCTATGTCAGAAAATTTGGCACAGACGCTAGAATAGTTAGAATATTTAATACATACGGTCCAAAGATGCAAAAAGACGACGGGAGAGTAATTTCAAATTTTATAAATCAGGCGATCGAAAACAAACAGATTACAGTTTATGGCGATGGAAACCAAACACGAAGCTTTTGTTATGTAGACGATATGGTAAACGGATTAAAACTTGCGATGTTTACGCCCGGTACAAAAGGACAAGTTATGAATCTTGGTAATCCAGACGAAAAAACGATTTTAGAAATTGCAAGAATTATAAAAAACATGGTTGGTTCTTCGTCAGAAATTATTCACGAAGAATTGCCGGAAGACGATCCGGAAAACAGGAAGCCAGATATCGAAAAAGCAAAAAGACTATTAAAATGGAGTCCAAAAATTAATCTGGAAGACGGATTAAAAAAAACAATTGAATATTTTAAAAAAATATGAATGTTGTAATTATTCTGCCGACGTATAACGAAAGAGGTAACATCGAAAAACTTGTCCCTTATCTGGAAGAAGAAATTTTTCCAAAAATCAAAAATCATAAAATGTTTATTTTGGTCGCAGACGATAACTCTCCTGATGGAACTGCAGATGAGGTTAAAAAACTTATGAAAAGATGGAGAAATATTGAAATTTCGGAAGGACCAAAACGTGGCTTGGGAGCGGCATATGTAAGAGGTATGACTTATGCGATAGAAAAAATGGACGCAGATTTTATGTTTGAAATGGACGCAGATGAGCAACATGATCCTAAAAAAATACCTGAGTTTCTTAATAAAATGGATCAAGGCTACGACATGGTTATCGGAACGCGTTATAGTCAAGGAGGTTCGATACCGGAAAACTGGCCGATTAAAAGGAAAGCGTTTTCTATTTTTGGAAACCTTCTCGTGAGGGGTATTTTAATGAAATTTTCAATACATGATTGGACAGGAGGCTATAGGGTTCTTAGAAAGGAAGTTTTTCTTAAAGAAAAAGACGAGCTCGAATCTTATCCAAGTTATACTTTTCAGATAGCATTTTTACATAAAACTTTGCGTGATGGATTTAAAGTCGCAGAAGTCCCTTTTCACTTTTCCGATCGAAAACTCGGTATGTCAAAATTTCCAGCACTTGAATACATTGTAAACGCATTAAAATACGTAATTACGGCAAAGATAAAAGAGATTGTTACAGGCCCTTTCGGTAAATTTCTTGTCGTCGGAGGAATTGGTTTTATCATTAATGCAGCGATACTTAAGATTTTGGTAGAAATCTTCAAATGGGTTCCCTCCTACGCAAATCTTGTCGGAGCTTCGGTTGCAATTTTTTCGAATTTTAATTTTAATAATCTCTGGACGTTTAACGAAAGAAAAATTACCAGTGTTTCGTCTTATTTTGTAAAGTTGATCCAATTTTATTTAACCTCGGCTTTTGGAGTGATATTTATTCAAACTGGCACAATATTCTTAGGAGAGAATTTACTGGGTACAAAATATTATTTTATTTATTTTTTGGTCGGAACTTTTCTTTTATTAATATATAATTTTACAGTTTATAATCGAATCATTTGGCGGAACAAGAAGTAATTTCTCTTCTTTTGTCAAGAATTAAATATGAAAAAAATCCAAATTTTTTTTAAAAAAAATATTTTTATTGTCCTGATTCTTCTTCTGGCAGCGTTTTTAAGACTTTATAAAATTTCTGATTACATGACCTTTCTGGGCGACGAGGGTAGGGATGCGTTAGTTGTATACAATATTTTACACGGAGATCTTACGCTTTTGGGGCCAACGGCATCTGTAGGAGGATTTTTTTTGGGGCCGATTTATTACTATTTTATGGCACCATTTTTATTGTTGGCAAATTACAATCCAGTCGGTCCGGCTGTAATGATTGCACTTTTTGGTGTTACTACAGTTTGGCTTGTTTATAAAGTAGGTAAAGAATTTTTTAATAAAACAGCAGGAATTATTGCTGCCTTACTTTATGCTATTTCTCCTCTTGTGATTTCTTATTCTCGTTCATCTTGGAATCCAAACCCGATGCCGTTTTTTTCGATTTTATCGATCTATTTTTTATTTAAAGCAGTTTCAAAACCTTCTATAAAATATTTTTTTCTTACCGGGTTTTTGTTGGGCATAATGATGCAGCTTCATTATATTGCCGTTTTTTTAATAGTAATAATGGCATTATATATATTACTTGGATGGTTTATTCAGAATAAAAAAAAGTTTTTCAGGCATATTGGAAATCTTTTTAAAAACTATTTTATATTTATTTTCGGATTTATAATAGGGTGGCTTCCTTATCTGACCTTTGAAGCCCGTCATGGTTTTCCGAATACGCAAAGTATTGTAAAATTTATCCTTGGATCGCCGGAAGTCGGGTCCAACAGTAATTTCTTCTTAACAATTCAGGATGTTCTTTTCCGGTTATTCGGAAGATTGATTACGAAATTTCCTCCACCAGAACAGGTTTCGATAAAAGATTCCGTTATTCCATTTGATTATTATTTTTTCTCCTTTAGTGCGCCTGTTAATTACCTTTATTACTTTACTATTGTTCTTGCTTTGTCGAGTTTGGTTCTTTTTATCGTCGGTTTTTTTACGGCCTTTAAAGACAAGGAAAAACTATTAAAATATACGCTTTTGTTAATCTGGTTATTTTTTGGCGTATTTCTTTTCGGATTTTATAAAAAGGCAATCCACGATTATTATTTCGGTTTTATGTTCCCGTTACCATTTTTACTGGTTGGAAACCTGTTGTCGTACTTACTCTTAAAAAATATTTTTTTTAAAATTATTTCGGGTTTTATCCTCTTGTTTTTAATTGCCCAAAACCTGTCTGGCATTCCGTTTCGTTATACTCCCAACAAGCAATATGAACAGGTTGGCCAAATTTCAAAAGCGGTTTTAGATAAAATAGAAGGAAAACCTTTTAATTTTGCACTAATTACAGGAGGTAATTCTGATCACGCTTACAGATATTTTTTTAAGATTTGGGGACATGATCCAGTGACAATACAACCTCTAGAAAAAGACCCCCAAAGAAAAACGATTACGGATCAACTTTTGATCGTTTGCGAAACCGATCCTTGTGCGCCGCTTGGCAATTCTCTTTGGGAGGTTGCGGGGTTTGGTCGGGCCGAAATAATTGGCGAATGGCAGGTCTCGGTAGTTAAAGTTTATAAGCTAGTGCATTATAAGGGTAGTTGACTAATTTATCATAATCCTCTAAACTATAACCACTTTAGTATTAGTTGAATTTAGATGATTAAATTTTCAAAACGAGAAGATTACGCATTCATTTTGTTAAATTATCTGGTTAAAAATTGTAAAAAAGATTATATTTCTCTTTCTGAAGTAGCATTAAAATATAATATTTCCCCGAATTTTTTAAGAAACATCGCGAATTTATTAAGGAAAAACAAGATAATCGGCGCAAAAGAAGGAAAAAACGGCGGATATTTTCTAACAAAAGATCCCAAGGAAATAAAAGTCGGAGAAATTTTTTCAATCTTTTCTAAGAATTTATTAACGGACTGTATTCAATGTCCCAAGGAAAAGTTTTGTGAGACCGGGAAAATATGGGAAAAATTCAATAAAGAATTTTTCGATAAAATTTATAATCTTAGTTTTTATAGTTTTCTCAATAAAAAATAATTTTTCTATTTATGATAAATAAAAAAAAGAAGATTTATCTTGATTATGCTGCAACGACTCCATTAGATAAGGCTATTTTGCAAACAATGCTTCCGTACCTAACATTTAAATATGGTAATTCGATGTCGATCCATTCTTTTGGCATGGAGGCATCTTTAGCTGTTGAAGCTGCGAGAAAAGATTTAGCAAATTTTTTGAATTCAAAAGCTGAAGAAATATTTTTTACAAGCGGGGCAACAGAATCCAATAATATTGTTATAAAGGGGACTGTAGATGCATATTATAAAAAATTCGGTAAAAATGCTCCTAAGCCTCATATAGTTACCACAAAATTTGAGCACCATTCTGTTTTGAATGCATTTAAAACAATCGAAAAAGAGGATTTGGCGGAAGTGTCATATATTAATATCTCAAAAGACGGGTTTATCGATTTTAACGAATTAAAATCAAAAATCAAAAAACCAAATACGGTTCTGGTATCGGTAGTCTATGTGAACAGCGAAATCGGAACAGTTCAGCCGATCAAAAAAATTGGAAATTTAATAAAAACCATGAGAAAAGATAATATTTATCCTCTTTTTCACACAGATGCTACACAGGCGGTTAATTATTTTTCTTGCGATGTTACCGATCTGGGTATTGATTTTCTTTCTTTTTCCTCCCATAAAATATACGGGCCAAAAGGCATCGGCGCCTTGTACTTGAAAAAAAATGTACCTTTAAAAAAGCTTTTTGATGGAGGGGAACAGGAAAATGGTTTTCGGCCGGGGACACATAATGTAGCGGGAATTGTCGGCTTTGCAAAAGCGATCGAATTCGTCATTAAAAATAAAAATAAGGATTTTGTCCGTCTCAAAACATTAAGGAATTTCTTTATAGATAAAGTGCTAGAAGAGATTCTGGATAGTAACTTAAATGGGTCGAAAGAAAACCGTTCACCTAATAATTGTAATTTTCGGTTTAAAAATATCGAAGGAGAAAGCTTGGTGTTGATGCTTGACCAAATTGGCATAGCCTGCTCTACAGGATCTGCGTGTTCGTCATCTTCTCTGCAGGCATCCCACGTGTTATTGTCGATTGGACTAAGACCGGAAGAAGCGCACAGTTCTTTAAGGATCACTTTAGGGCGGGACACGACAAAACAGGACATCGAATTTACGATCGAAAAACTGAAACAATCGATCGAAAAATTAAGAAAATTATCTGGGAGCGTACTTACCGATTATTTCAAAAAATATAAGGGTAATTAATATGGCGTATTCAAAACTTGTAATGGAACATTTTTTAAAACCGAGAAACAGGGGAGTTATAAAAGATCCGTCTGGCGTGGGAACCGTCGGAAATCCTGTTTGCGGGGATTTAATGAGAATCTACATACAGGTTAAAAGAAATAAGGAAAATCAGGAGATAATAAACGATATAAAATTTGAAACTTTGGGATGTGCTGCGGCGATCGCAACGTCGTCGATGATTACAGAACTTGCGAAAAATAAAACATTATCGGAAGCAGAAAAAATAACAAATCAGGAAGTCGCCGGTGCTCTGGAAGGATTGCCACCGATTAAAATGCATTGTTCTAACCTGGCGGCTGATGCCTTAAAAAACGCGATTGATAATTATTTAAGCAATAAAAAATAAATTGCAAAACGTTATTGACAAAATTTGTTGCAGAATGTATGCTTTCTGTATTAATAAATTATGAAAAAAGTAAAAGTTGACCGAGATCTTTGTATCGGTTGCGGGACTTGTACGGGCGTAGCGCCGAAAACTTTTGAACTCGACAATGAAGGAAAATCAGTTATCCTAAGAAAAGACGGGACAAAATCGTCTGATTTAACAGACTTTTCTCAAATCGACGACACGGAAGAAAATATAATAAATGCAGAAAAATCTTGTCCAGTGGCCGCCATTATTGTTACAGAGGAAGCACCTCAAAATCCATAATTTAGCAAACCTTGATTCATTCTCTGTTTATTGGTAGTATTTCTATATGATTGACATCCAATGGTTAATCGGAGGAGAAGCGGGATACGGCATTATGACTACAGGAGTTATGATGTCAAAAGTTTTTACGCGCCTCGGCCTCTCTGTTTATGATTATGTGGAATACCCCTCTCTTATCCGAGGAGGACACAACGCGTATTATGTAAGAGCGTCGGAAGAGACAATTTTTTCTCAAAAAAGAAAAGTAGAAATTTTAGTAGCATTAAATCGGGAAACCATCGATAAACACAAGGACGAATTATCAGAAAAAGCCGCGGTTGTTTACGATCCGGAGATTACAAAAGTCGACCCCAATGAATTCTCAAAAGAAATTATTTTAGTTCCGATCCCTTTTCTTGATTTAATTAAACAATTAAACGCAGATAGACTGATGATTAATACAGTCGGAGTCGGAGCTTCCCTCGCGCTTTTTCATTCAGACTTCGAAATTTTAAACGGTATTTTGCAGGATGCATTCGGGAAAAAAGGCGAAAAGATAATCTCGGAAAACGTAAACACATCCAAGGCAGGATTCGATTTTGTGAAAAAGAATTTTTCGGGAAAATTTTCGATCTCACTAGAAAAAAAACCTCAAAAATCTATTCTCTTAAGTGGGGCAGAATCAGTAGGCTTGGGTGCGATAAAAGCAGGTATTAAGTTTGCCGCAATATATCCTATGACTCCGATTAATAATATTCAATCAACTCTTGTCTCAAATGCGCTTAAATACAATATCGTAATAAAAGAACCAGAAGATGAGATATCGGGAATAAATATGGCAATCGGCGCTTCCTATGGGGGCGCAAGAAGCATGGTTGCCACAAGTGGCGGAGGGTTTGCGCTTATGGTTGAGTCACTTGGTTTAGCGAGTCAAACTGAAACACCGATTGTATTTATCGAAGGCATGCGACCCGGACCGGCAACAGGATTTCCTACCTGGACAGAACAAGGTGATTTACAATTTGTTCTACACGCGGCCCACGGAGATTTTCCGCGAATCGTCATGGCCCCGGGAGATATTTTAGAAGCTTTTGAATGCACAGTAAGAGCATTTAATTTAGCTGAGAAATATCAACTTCCCGTAATCGTTTTAGTGGATAAATATTTAATGGAAGGACACGGGACAATAGACAAATATCAAATATCAAATATCAAATATCAAATAGAACGAGGAAAAACGCTTAAAGATGAGGAGATATCGACTCAAACGGATTATAAAAGATATTCTTTTACAGACGATGGAGTTTCGCCCCGGAGTTTACCGGGTCAAAAAGGCGGAATCGCACTTTCGGGAACCGACGAGCACGACGAAAGAGGACATTACAATGAAGATGCTGAAAATAGGGTAAGGATGATGGATAAAAGGTTTAAAAAATTAGAAAGTGCGATGTCCGAAATTCCCAAGCCCCAACTTTTTGGCGATAAAGAAGCGCCGTTGACAATAATTTCTTTTGGTTCGACCAAAATGACAATTATGCAGGCTATTTCGGATCTTAAAAAACAAGGAATAAACATAAATTATTTGCATGTTATATATATGAGCCCGTTTCCATCTGAAACAGTTTCGGAAATAATGAAAAACTCAAAAAAAACTTTAGTTATCGAAAACAATAAGACCGGACAATTCGAAAGTTTAATTTGTGAAAAAACAAGCCTTGTTCCATCGGATCATTTTCGAAAATACGACGGCAGGCCTTTTTATCCAGAAGAGATTGTCGATAAGGTAAAACAATTAATATGACACAATTACAAGATTTGGAAATAACATACGACAAGCCCAACTGGTGCCCGGGGTGTGGAGATTTTGGAATTTGGATGGCGTTAAAAAATGCGATAGTTCAGACCGGTTTAAACCCATGGGAAGTTGTTTTAGTGTCGGGTATCGGTTGTTCAAGTAAAGTTCCGTATTGGGTAAAAACTTACGGATTTAACGGGCTTCACGGAAGACCGGTTCCGGTGGCCCAAGGGTTAAAACTCGCAAATCATTCACTGAATATAATTGCGATCGGGGGAGACGGAGATCAATATGGAGAAGGGATGAGTCATATAGTTCACGCGGCGCGTAGGAACACGAATATTACACTTTTAGTTCACGATAATCAGCTGTACAGCTTGACCACAGGCCAATATTCACCGACCACAGATATGGGAGAGAAAAATAAAGCAACTCCTGTCCCGACAATAGAAACACCACTTAATTCTTTATCGGTCGCTTTGTCAGCCGGGGCAACTTTTGTAGCAAGGGGCTATGCAGGGGATGTTAAAAATTTAACGGAATTGATCATAAATGCTGTAAAACACAAGGGATTTTCGATTGTCGACATCATGCAACCCTGTGTTACCTTTAATAAAAAGAATACCTATGCCTGGTTTAATGAAAGAATTTATAGACTGGAAGACGAAAAATTCGATTTTAACAGTAAAGAAAAGGCATTTTCTAGAATAGAGGAATGGCCCCTCCGTAAGTCGCTCAAAGAAGGCGAAAAAGAAAGAATCCCGATCGGAATATTTTATAAGGAAGAAAGACCAACGTGGGAAGATGGAATCCCCCAAATAGTTCAAGCGCCATTAGTTAAGCAGTCGCTTGAAAATATAGATATAAATCCTCTTTTGGACGAATTTAAATAATTCATTAAAACAACAAGAAAAACCCCTATAAAAGGCAAATATTTTTACCTGTAAACAGGGGTTTTCTTAAAGGACCCATTTTTGGGTCCAAGATTTATTTTCGATTAGGCTGCACCAATTTTGTACATTCCTGTACCACATACTGGGCACTTTCCTTTTAACGCCGGTTTGCCATTTTTCATGGTAACTTTTTCGGCATTTGGATCTTCTCTTTTTGCCCTGCATTTAACACAATACATGCTTGCCATAAATAAATTTCACCCCCTCTCAAGTCTATTTAATTAAAGCGTTTATCACAAAAAAAAGTATAATTTCGGCAGCAAGAATAGATCCGGTAAGATACGCGGTTTTCAAAAGATCGTGGCGAAGGTATGGATTTTGTTGGATAAAAATACCATCTTTTGAATTATCGGGTGTAATCGGTTTATTTATGGTTACCTGGTAAATTTTTGATTTTTCTTCTTTAGGTTCAACCTCGGAAATTTCTGAATAAGAAATTCTTTTTTGGGTGTTTAATTTTCGGCGAAGCTCGGAGATTATTTTTTGTTGCTTTGTTTTTTTATGTTTGCTCATAATAAAAAGCTACAGTTTTTAGCCTTATTTAGCTTCACGAAAAAAGATTACACTATTGACACGAAGCTGTCAAGTGGCTAATATGTGTATATATATGGTATTCAATTTAGTGGTTATAGGCCTTATCCTCGGGCTCATTTGGCTTATAGTCATTTCCCTCCTGTTTTGGAAAATGTCCAGTATGTGGT
>JAMCZG010000031.1:0-16128 GCA_023485715.1 Patescibacteria group bacterium | reverse complement strand
TATCTGTGGTCGGTGAATATTGGCCTGGCGAAAAAAGATATCGACAATTTAGCCGCGCGATGTGATAAAATAGATAACGACGGTCTTTTCCATATTCAAAAAATCGGGTTAGTAAGATTTAATCCGTTTAAGGATACGGGGGGAGACCAAAGTTTTGTTTTAGCGCTTCTTGACAACAACGATACGGGCATAGTTATTTCGAGTCTGTATTCCAGAACCGGAATGCGTTGGTACGCAAAAAGAATTGTTTTGGGAAAAGGATTGGAGCACGATTTATCGGACGAGGAAAAAGGCGCGATAAAAGAAGCGAAAGTAAACAAATAAAAATAATATGGATAAAAGAAAAATTTGGATTATTCTTCTAACCCTAGCTGTTTATTTAGGCTCTTCGATTATTTCATATGCTTTATTTTCGAAAAGCGCGCTCGTAGAAAAAGAAAAGATTAGTTCTCCTGTTCAAAAAAATGTATCTACCGATGGTCGAATAGTTTTTGACGAAACTCAGGCGAAAACAGAAAGTTGTCCTTTAAACGGCGCGTTGTATTCAAAGGAGCAGAGGGAATGGTGGGAAAAACACGGACCTTTAGGCATTATGATCGAAAACCACGAGGAGTCGAGGCCTCAGTCCGGTCTTTCTTTTGCCGATGTTATCTACGAAGCTGTCGCAGAAGGGGGCATTACGCGTTTCTTGGCGATGTATTATTGTCAGGACGCCGGAATGGTCGGTCCTGTTAGATCGGCAAGGACCTACTTTATGGATTTTGTGTCCGAATACGGAAGTTTTCCTTTATACGCGCATGTGGGAGGGGCAAACGCACCGGGTCCCGCAGACGCACTTTCTCAAATCGAAGAATACGGCTGGGGAGGATATAACGATTTAAATCAGTTCTCGATCGGTTGTCCCGTTTTTTGTAGATATGAAGATAGACTCGGCCATCCAGTGGCGACAGAACATACGATGTATTCCACTACTAGTAAGCTTTGGGATTTTGCGGCTAAAGAAAGAGAGTTGACAAATGTTGACAAAGATGATAATTCTTGGGATGGAAAATTCGTAAAGTATTCATTTAAAGACGATGATAAAAGCTCGGATCGTCCAGCGAGTCAGTTGATTTCGGTAGATTTCTGGGAAAAACCAGACTACAAAGTCGATTGGTTCTATGATCCGGCAACGAATCTTTATAAAAGAAATAATGCCGGCGTTGCACATTTAGACAAAGATACTAATAAACAGCTTACGGCAAAAAATATTGTGATTATGTTTGTGCAAGAAGAAAACGCCCTGGACGGATACGAAAATAATATACATTTATTATACGACCTGAATGGGTCTTCTGGTAAAGCCTCGATATTTATGGACGGAAAACAAATAAAAGGCACATGGAAGAAAGATAAAAGAACAGGCAGGACGTTGTTGTATAAAAGCGACGGTTCGCCCATAAAGTTTAATCGAGGAAATATTTGGTTTCAAATTCTGCCCACAGACGGAACAATCACGGTAAAATGATTTAGGGCAGAGCTTATGTATTCTGATTTAATTACTTCAAAATCGAGAATTAAACTGCTTAACGTTTTTTTGGCACTGCCTTCCGAAATGTATCACGTAAGAGAACTCGTGAGAAGGACGGAAGACGAAATAAATGCCGTAAGACGGGAGCTCTCTTTTTTGGAAAAAAAGGGGATTCTGGTTAAAGAACAGCGTGCAAACAGGCTCTACTATTCTTTGTCAAAAAATTATCCATTTTATTACGACCTTTTACAGTTAGGGATGAAAAGCGTGGGACTCGGGTCAGAAATTTTAAAAAACCGGGCAAAACTTGGAAAATTAAAATATGTAATGTTTTCTGGAAGATTTGTAAGAGGAATCAAAAAACCGGAAAACGTCGATCTTCTCGTAGTCGGGACAGTTGTATTGCCCGAACTTTCCCTTCTGGTCAGAAACGAAGAAAAAAGACTTAATACAGAAATTAATTATACGGCGATGTCGGAGGAAGAATTTGATTTCCGGAAGAAAAAACACGACCCTTTTATCGCCACAATACTTTCCGGTTCGCGAGTTATGCTTATCGGAGACGAGGAAGGTTTGCTTTCCTAAAAACTATGAAAAATCCTAGGTTTCTTTTTGTGATTATTATCTTGCTGACAATATTTGCAATTCTAGTTGATTTACCGAAAGAAATAAATATTTCGTATGATTCTCCCAAACTTCCGATTATAAATAAAAAACTCTCGATTCACCAAAAAATCCCGATGCTTAACCCGAATTTTTTTATCGGAGGAATCCATATACAAAATACTACGTCGTTTAGTAAGGGGTTGGATTTGGCCGGCGGCGTGAGTATAACTTATCGGGCAGATATGACAAATATTCCTCAGGAGCAAAGAAAAAATGCGCTCGATTCTGCAAAAGACGTTATTGAAAGAAGGATTAATCTTTTCGGCGTTAAAGAGCCGGTAATTCAAACAGCCACGGTTAATAACGATGCAAGGGTAATAGTCGAATTACCGGGAGTTTCCGACGTCAATCAGGCTATGCAACTTATCGGAACTACAGCACAGTTAACGTTTTGGGAAGAAGGCGCGACCGGTTCGGGAAAATTAACCGAACAGTCCGAAGTCCCTTTTGGTCTTACTCAATTATTGGGAGCAAATCCAAAACAGACTGCCTTAACAGGGAAAGATTTAAAACAGACAAACGTAAGTTTTGACGCAAATAGCGGAAAACCCCAGGTTCAATTAGTTTTTTCCGGAGATGGTGCACAAAAATTTGCTGATATAACGAAAAGAAATGTTAATAAAATAGTCGCGATTGTTTTAGATAATCAGGTAATCGAGGCGCCCAGAGTAAACGAACCCATTTTAAACGGTAACGCGGTTATTACTGGAAATTTTACGACAAAAACAGCTAAAGACCTATCGATCCAACTAAATGCAGGAGCACTACCTGTCCCGTTATCGGTTTTAGAGCAGCGTGTTGTCGGCGCGACGCTCGGAGCTTCGTCTTTGGAAAAAAGTCTTTTCGCAGCTGTTTTAGGTTTTGTTGTAATAGTTGTATTCATGATCGTTTTATACGGCAGGCTAGGTGCAATAGCCAGCTTTTCGCTTTTTCTGTACACTCTTTTTGTTCTCGCACTTTTTAAACTTATTCCGGTTACCCTTACTTTGGCGGGGATTGCCGGTTTTGTATTATCGATCGGAATGGCGGTCGATGCAAATATTTTAATTTTTGAAAGAATGAAGGAGGAAATAAGGTGGGGAAGGTCAAAATCGATGGCGATCGAACTAGGATTCTTACGGGCGTGGACATCGATTCGGGATTCCAATATATCCAGCCTTATAACGTGTATCGTTCTTTATTATTTTGGGAACGGGATGGTTAGGGGTTTTGCGCTTACTCTTGCGATCGGAGTAATCGTTTCGATGTTTTCGGCGATTACGATCACGCGGACATTTTTAAGATTAATTTATAAATAATATGAATATTATCGGTAAAAAAAATTGGTATTTTTTAATTTCTCTAATAATTATTATTCCCGGAATTATTTCTCTTTTTCTTTGGGGACTTAGGCTATCGATCGATTTTGTCGGTGGAAGCAGAATGGAGTATAAAATAACCTCAAAATCTGCAATTCAAAATTCAGAACTTGAAAAAGCGATACGTTTACAAGGAGTAGAAGTTGGTACAATCCAAAAGACCGGAGCGAATACATTTATCGTACGGACAAAGCCGATCGACCAAAAAACTCAAAATAAAATTACAGACGGATTAAAAAAAGAATTTAAAACTGTCGATGCGATAAGTTTCGAGACAGTCGGGCCGACGATCGGAAGCGAAACGACGATGAATGCGATTAAGACGGTGGTTATTGCCTGTATTCTTATCGTCCTTTATATCTCTTGGGCGTTTAGAAAAGTACCAAAGCCCGCAAGTTCGATCCGGTTTGGAGTTTGTACAATTGCCGCGCTTATTCACGATGTTTTGGTAATAATAGGCGTTTTTTCGATTCTCGGTCATTTTTTTAATGTCGAGGTCGATGGACTTTTTGTTACTGCAGTTTTAACAATAATCGGATTTTCGGTACACGACACGATTGTGGTTTTCGACAGAATTCGGGAAAATCTCAAAAAAATGCCAGGAGCGACTTTTGCCCAGGTAGTTAATGATTCGATTATCCAAACTTTAGGACGATCGCTGAATACCTCTTTAACGGTTATTCTTGTTCTCTTTACTCTATTATTATTTGGGGGAGAAAGCACAAAGTGGTTTGTGATCGCGCTATTAATCGGTATAACAAGCGGAACTTATTCTTCCATCTTCAACGCCGCACCTCTTCTTGTCGTTTGGCAGGAATGGAGCGAAAAGAGAAAAAAGAAATAATGGCAACAATCACCGATTTTAAAAAATTAGATATTCGGGTTGGAAAAATTATTGAGGTTTTAGATTTTCCGGAAGCACATAAACCTTCATATAAATTAAAAATTGATTTCGGAGTAGAAATCGGAGTTAAATTTTCGAGCGCCCAGCTTGTTAAAAACTACAAAAAAGAAAAACTTTTTGGAAAAAAAGTTTTGGGCATTGTTAATTTTCCTCCTCGACAAATCGGGCCATTTGTTTCAGAAGTTTTAACTCTCGGAGTTGCAGATAAAGAAAATGATTGCGTCTTGGTAATCCCAGAAGACAATGAAGTCGAACCAGGAAGTAAACTGTATTAAGAATTTAGTTCAGATTTTACGATTTGGCTGATTATGCTTCCGTCGGCTTTGCCTTTAAGTTTGGGCATTAACGCCGCCATTACTTTGCCCATTTCCGTTATTGTTTTTGCTCCTGTTTCTTTAATTGTTTGTTTTACTATTTCTCTTATTTCTTCTTCTCCCATTTGTTCAGGAAGAAAAGTTTGGAGAATTTCCAGTTCTTTTGTTTCTTTTTCCGCCAGGTCTTGACGGTTGGCGTTTTTAAATTGTTCGATCGAATCTTTTCTTTGTTTTACTTCTTTTTGAATAACAGAAAGCACATCTTCTTCAGACGCACTGTACCCTGCTCCACCTTTTTGAATTTCGTAATAGTTAATCGCGGATAAAAGAAGTCGGAGAACAGACGTTTTTAATTCGTCTTTGGAGAGCATCGATTGCTTAAGATTTTCTTGAAGCTGTTGTTTTGTCATTTTGTACAAACTTTTGCAATATCTTTATCTTATCAGTTTTTTCCCAAGGAAACTCGGGACGTCCGAAATGGCCATAAGTTGCGGTGTTGCGGTAAATCGGGCGCCTGAGATTTAGGGTTTTAATAATGCCCGATGGTGTCATGTCGAAAGCGTGGCGGATTGCTTTTTCAATAATTTCTTCATCTATTTTTCCTGTTCCGAATGTCGAAACATGGACAGACACTGGTTCTGGATAACCGATCGCGTAAGCTAGTTGTACTTCGCATTTTTCGGCGAAGCCAGCTGCTACTATATTCTTTGCTATGTAGCGCGCCATATAAGCGCCGCTTCTGTCCTGTTTGTTTGGAACTTTTCCGCTGAATGCGCCTCCTCCGTGGCGCGCCATACCGCCATATGTGTCTACGATTATTTTTCTTCCTGTTACTCCAGTGTCTCCTTGTGGACCGCCCGTTACAAATTTTCCGGTCTCATTTATATAAATCTTTGCCTTTCCGTTTAGAAGTTTTCCACATATTGGATTAACTACGTGTTTTATAATGTCGGCGCGAATTTTTTTATACGGGATTCCATCGTCGTGCTGGGCTGCGATCACAACGGTTTCAATTCCAACCGGATTATCGTCTATATACTCAACCGTAACCTGGCTTTTCCCGTCTGGTCTAAGATAGGGAATAATTTTCTTTTTTCTGACCTCTGCTAGTCTTCGTGTCATTTTATGAGCTAACATTATCGGAAGAGGCATTAGCTCAGGAGTTTCGGTGCAAGCAAAACCAACCATCATTCCTTGGTCTCCCGCGCCTTGCGCTTTATGAAGAGCTTTTTTGGGATCTTCACCCTGAGCGATATCCTTACTTTGTTCATGGATTGCATTTAAAACGGAACAGCTTTTATAGTCTATTCCGTAATCTGCGTTTACATACCCTATATCTTTTAAAACATCCCGGACAATTTTTTGGACGTCAACATAGGTTTTTGTTGTTATTTCTCCTCCTACAACTACGAGCCCAGTTGTCGTAAAAACTTCACAACAACATGCACTGTTTGGGTCGTCTTTTAAAACTGCATCGAGTACGGCGTCTGCTATCTGGTCGCAAATTTTATCGGGATGGCCTTCGGTAACAGATTCTGATGTAAAGAATTTTTTCATCAATAAGAAACAAGAATATCAGAAAAAAACCAATAAATCAATAAGATCTTGAATGTTAAATTTCGACTTGTTAGTATTAAGTTATTAATAATGTTTAAAAATAAAACAACGGTTTTAGTAATTCTTTGGATTGTAGTTCTTTCGGTTTTATATTCTTTGCTTTCGGTTATCAGGCACAATAATTTTCAATCGGGGGCATTTGATCTTGGGTTATACGACCAGACGATTTGGAAATATTCACAATTTTTGTCACCGTACAACACGATAAAAGACCGTTTTATATTGGGCGACCATCTTAATTTAACGATACCGTTAATAGCCCCTCTTTATTATTTATGGGACGACGTTAGGATAATATTGATTTTTCAAGCCTTTTGGATCTCATTTTCGACACTCGCAATTTATAAATTATGTAAACATAGAAAATTCTCTTCGGCGACCTCCTTTATTCTAAGTTTTATTTACAGTATTTTTTATGGTATACAATACGCCGTTTTTTTCGATTTCCACGCGATTGTAATCGGGGTCGGGCTTATTGCGTGGTTTTTGTATTTCTTCGAAACAGGAAGAAAAAAAATGACTGTCCTTTCGATATTTTTGATGTTATTGACCCAGGAAAACATGGGGATCGCGCTTTCCGGAATCGGTATTTTTTATATGTTTAAAAAACAATATCGTAAACTTGCTATTCTTTTTATTTTTTTAGGGTTCGCTTGGAGTATTATAGCGGCTAAAATTATCGCGTATTTTTCTCCGGTTGGATTCCAATATTTCCCGAGCATTAATTTAAATCCGGTAAATCTATTTATTCAGTTATTCGACACAGAAGAGAAAAGACAGGTTTGGCTGTATTCTTTTGGATGGTTTTCGTTCTTACCGGTCTTTTCGATAGGTTCGCTACTTTCTGTAACTTTTGATTTGTCACAATATTTTGTTACCGGCCCGGAATTTAGTAGAATGTGGAGTCCCTTTATGCACCATCGCGCGATTTTAGCGCCGATCCTAATTTTAGGTCTTCTGGATTTTTTAGAATTTTTGAGGAGAAAAAAGATTAATGTTCAAAAAATTTCATTTTTACTTTTAATCTCGCCGATTTTTATGCAATTTTATTTTCATTTTCCGCTCAATAAACTCACAAAACCAGCGTATTGGAAAGGGGAATCCTGGATGCAGGACAATTATGATTTATTTAAATTAATTCCAAAAGGCGCGAGTATTGCGTCTCAGCAAAATATAGTCCCTCACCTAAGCCATCGAAAAGAGATATATTTGGTATATCCGAGAATACACGATTTTGATAATAATATTTGTGGACAAAGAAGCTGTTGGTGGTTAGATTTTCCGTCATACGCAGATTATTTAGTCGTCGACTTACACCCGAATCAATGGGTAACACAGCTTTTAGAAACTAACGAAAATTTTGAATCAGCGGTTAATAATATGAAAAAGGCAGGTAAGATAAAATTAGAAAAAGAAATTAATAACGCAAAATTATATAAAATCAATCATTAAATTAGCCTTCCGAGTCCTAATTTTCTGCTTTTTTTAAACATAAAAACGAAAAACATAATAGAAAAAGATAAATATATAAAATTTAGCAAAAAACTTATTAATAATTTATCGTAGGAAATATTTCCGGTGAACAAAATTTGTCTCATTCCTTCAAAGATATAGCTCGAAGGAACAATTAATGCAGCTTTTTGTGCCCAATAAGGCAAAACAGATAACGGAAAATAAATTGCCGAAAGGGGAGCGATAATTGCACCTCCTGCCCAAGCGATAGTTTGAATTTTTTGCCCGTATCTTATTAAAAATCCGGAAACGATAAATCCTATTGTCCAGCCCGTTAGCAAGAGGCTTATGATAATTGGAATAAGATAAAATCCGTAAAGAAAAATATTGTACTTATAGAGTGCAAATGAAATAATCGACACAAAAATAAAACTGACGATCATTTTAAGCAAACCAAAAATAATAACAGATAATATCCACTCCCCGACTTTGAGAGGGGAGGCAAATATGTTTACCATATTTTTGTCCCAGAGTTCGGAAAGTAAATTTATACTTATTTCGTATTGTGCCCTCCAGACGATTAACCAAAAAACAACTCCGTTTAAAATAATATCTATTCCGTAAGGGTTTTTATTTAATCCAGCAAAGTATAATCCAGTCAGTCCCCATAAGAACAAATCCATTATCGGCCAATAAAACATGTCACTTAGTCGATCGAAACTGTGACGGAGATAAATAGTGTACCTAAAGACCATCGCAAAAACTCTGTTGAAATTAAACATTGTAATTATTCCTTTCGATCGTTTGCATAAAATAATCCTCGAGATCAGACTTATTAATGCTTATTTCCTCATATCCGATTTTTTCTTCGGCTAACAATATTAGGAATTCGGCTACTCTTTTTTCATCGATAATAATTTTAAAACTGAATCGATCTTGTTCAAACGGTATTTCAATTTTTTTAAACAATGCAATTGCTTTTTGGGCATCTTTTTTTATTAGGAGCTCCACTTCGGTATCAGAAATAGTGTTGGCAAGATTTTCGGGCGTGTCTTCAGCTATTATTTTTCCGTGATTTAAAATTATTACTCTGTCACACATTTCTTCGACCTCACTCATATTATGAGATGTGAAAAGCATGCTGACTTTGTATTCTCTTTGTTGAATTTTTAAAAATTTTCTTACTTTTACTGCGATTTCTACATCAAGACTTGCGGTGGGTTCATCTAAAAGAATGATTCTTGGATAATTCAGAAAAGCCTTAGTTAATAATAGTCTTGTTTTTTCTCCGGCAGAAAGCATATAAAACTGTTTCTTTTTTAAGCTCTCGATTTCGAAATCGTTTAATAATTTTTCGACTCGTCTTTTTCTATCGGGTATTTCATAAAGTCGTGCAAAAATTTCTAAAATTTCAGAAACAGTAAGGGACCATGGCAGACTGATGTAGGTTGAAGAGAAATTTATTTTTTTAAGTGTTTCTTCCCTGTTTTTCTTAAAATTCTTCCCGAAATAATTAATTTCACCAAAAGACGGATCCATTACACCTAAAAGCATTTGAATCGTTGTTGTTTTCCCGGCGCCGTTTGGGCCTAAAAGGCCTAAGATTTCACCGTCTTTTATCGAAAATGAAACGTTGTCTAAAGCAATAAATTCATTAGGCGGTGAGCCAAATTTTTTCGATAACTTTTTAACATCCAGGACATTATTTTCCATACTAATTGATAATAACAGATAAAATGTGGCTTGGGCAAAAGTATTGCAGATCTCTTTTCTTTTTACCTTGATTATATTATATTAGAATATTATGGAAACACAGAGAGCAATAATAAAAGGCAGAGGAGTCAATCAAAAAGCATTGGCAGAAAGGCTTAAAGACGCAGGATTTAGCGGTTTTTTTGTAGGGGACGGTACAGAAGTTGCAGGATATCTCGGTGTAGATAGAAAGCAGTATTTATTAGGGAGAAAAGTCGTTGCATTAGAACGTTATTCTAGGAATCGATGTTCGATAACTTTTGACCCCGAGGTTATAGACCCTTCGGTAATAGAGGAAATTCAAAGAGAAGCAGATAAGCCATCGTTAAGAGAAAGATTAGTGTTTGCCGCAAAAAGAGTTTTTAGAAGAACTTAAGAGATTTCTTTTACCCTTTTCAATAAATATTCTTTATTATTTTTTGACAAATCTTCATCGACTTCTTCGAAAAGTTTTTGTAAAATTTCTCCAACTTTTCGGCCCGGTTTTATATTCAACTCTCTCATGACATCGTTTCCATCGATTGCCAAATCGTTGATAGAAAAAGGCGCGGGTTGCAGTTGCTCCTCGACTCTCTTTTTAAATAATTTTAATCTCCAGCTTTCTGCAGTTTGAGTTCCTCCGCCCAATCGGTCGCCAATTCTTAAATCCATCATATCTTTTACGTTTTCTACGCCAACTCTTCTAATAAATCTTCTAACGGCGGCATCTGTTATTTTTTCATCAACTGTAAACATATGCCACCTTATAAGGTTTATAATTTTATCCCGCTGCTTTTTAGAAAATTTCAGCCGGTCGCAAATCTCATACGCGATTTTACTACTTATTGTTTCGTGATTATGGAATGTTACAAGGTTTTCTTCGTCCGCTGATTTTGCTTTAGGTTTACCGATATCGTGCAGGAGTGCTGCAAATCTTACGATCGGATCGGTCGATGGGCAAAACTTAAGCGACAATAAATTGTGCGTAAAAACATCTTCGGTATGGTGTCTCCCCGGTCGAGCTTGGGAAACATCGATTCCCTCTAAGAGTTCCGGAATTATAAATTGAAGAAGTCCGGAATTTTTTAGAAGAATAATTCCCTCATAGGGATAATTACTCCCCAAGATTTTTAACAATTCGTCTCGGACTCTTTCTTTGGATATTTCTTCGATAAGTTTTGCGTCGGATAATATTTCATTCCAGGTATTTTCTTCGATTGTAAAAGATAGTTGGGTCGCAAACCTTATAGCACGCATAAGTCTTAACGCGTCTTCCTTAAAACGCTTTTTAGGATCTCCGACCGCACGAATTATTTTATTTTTTATGTCTTCTTGACCGTTAAATGGATCAACAATTTCGAAATCTCTGTCAGAAATTAATTTTAGGGCAATTGCATTTATCGTAAAATCTCGGCGCTCCAAATCTTCGTGGATTATTTTGCCCCATTCGATAATTTCTGGGTGTCTCCGGTCTTTATAATCTCTTTCTGTTCTAAACGTTGTTATTTCGACAATATTTTCTTTTCCTTGAAGTTCGATGGGAAGTCCTACCGTCCCAAACTGGTTGTCGTAAAAACCATCCGGAAATATTTCTAAAATTTGTTGGGGAGTAGCATTTGTCGTTAGATCCCAATCTTTGGGAGCAATATTCATTATTAAATTTCTTATACAACCTCCGACTAAGTAAATATCAAATCCATCATCCTGAATTTTTTTATAAATATCGATAATTTTATTTGGAATCTTTTTAATCATGGTTGCCCCGCCCCGGCGGCGTCTGATATAGTATAGCATGTCACTACGCATGAAAAAATGGGAAATCCTTAACAGGTTAAAAGTAGGAATTGAAAAGTTAAAAGTTAGAGATATTATAAATATTCTACTTGAAAATCGTGGATTAAAAATAAAAAAAGAACTTGAGGAATTCTTAAATCCAGCACTAGAAAATGTGACGGCCGAAAATGTTGGAATCGATAAAGAACAGCTCAAAAAAGCAGTCGATCGGATTAAGAAGGCGATAAAGAATAAAGAAAAAGTAATAGTGTTTGGGGACTACGATGCGGACGGAATTTGCGGAACAGCGATCCTTTGGGAGGTTCTTCATAATTTAAACACAAACGTTATGCCATATATACCTCATCGAATTGATGAGGGATACGGGCTTTCGATAGCAGGAATTAACAATCTTATCAGCCAGGCAAAAGATGAAAAGATCAGTCTGATAATAACAGTCGATAACGGGATTGTTGCTAACGACGCAGTCGAATACGCAAATAAACAGGGAATCGATGTTATTGTTACTGACCACCACGTCAAGCCAAAAAAAATACCGGCTGCTTTTGCGATTATTCACACGACTAAAATCTGCGGCGCCGGAGTTTCTTATATTCTTTCAAAACAGTTTATAAGCGGAACAGACGATTATTTAGAGCTGGTCGCGATTGCTGGAATTGCTGATATGGTTCCCCTAACCGGCTCGATGAGAACCCTGGTAAAGTTTGGACTTTTGGAAATAAAAAAAACAAAACGGCCAGGAATCTTAGCGCTTTTAGATGAAGCAGGAATTAATCCTTTGGATGTTGGGGTATACGAAGCCGGGCATATAATTGCGCCGAGGCTTAACGCGAGCGGGCGATTGGAATATGCGATGGAGGCCCTGCGCCTTTTGTGCACAAAGGATAAATCCCGCGCGAAATTATTGGCTGAAAAACTCGGGCGAATTAATCGGGAAAGACAGAATTTGACGATAGAAACCGCGAGTCACGCAAAATCTCAAGTTTTAAATTTGGAAATAAAAAACTCAAAATTATTATTTGTAATCCACGAAAGTTATCAGCAGGGTGTGATCGGTCTGGTCGCGGGGAAATTAGTGGATGAATTTTATCGACCGACAATCGTAGTTTCAAAAGGCAGTAAATATAGTAAGGCATCTGCGCGTTCGATAAGCGGATTTAATATGATCGAATTTATTAGACAGGCAGAGGATTACTTAGTCGATGTCGGCGGACACCCGATGGCAGCAGGGTTTACAGTAGAAACGGAAAAGCTTGTCGAGCTACAAAAGAGACTTGAATTTATCGCTAAAGATCTGCTCGGCGAAGAACATTTTATAAGAAAACTCAAAGTAGATTGCGAATTGCCGATCGATTTTATCGATGAAAATCTTTATCAAGCGATCCAAAAATTATACCCTTTTGGTGTCGGAAATCCAGAGCCGACATTTATTAGTAAAAAAGTATTGGTTTTAGATATGCGACTAGTCGGAAACGACGGGAAACACCTAAAACTATTTTTAAGTGGCAAAGATAAAAAATTTAGCGCGATCGCGTTTGGTATGGGCGCGATGTCAAAAGAATTTAAGATAGGAGATAAGGTGAATATGGTTTATTCAATCGAGATAAATGAATGGAACGGAAATAAAAGATTGCAGCTAAAAATAAAAGATATTAGAATTTAGCGTTTTCCGTTTCTGTGATTTTTTTGAGAAGGCTCGTGCGGCCTTGGAACACCATTCTCATAATATGTATTATGCCAAAACCCTGTTAGTCCTTGTAGATTTCTAGCATGTCTTGCTTCTTTATCTTGTGCGATACCCTGCCCAGATGGCTCGATTCTCTCCCCGTTTACAGTGAAATTTGGGCAGGTTTTTAAAAATTCGCGAAATTCAGCTAATTGTTCCCGAGAAGCACTCATTTGACGTTCTCCTTTTCAACGAAAACGATTTCCGGAGTTGTTGATATTTCAGGATGAACGGCTACCCCGCGACTACGTACGCCTTCTTCTAAAGGTTTTTCACATTGTTTAACAGCCTCCAAATATCTTAGTCTATCTTTTAGCTCGATCATAATTTTTAAACAAAAAAATCTCCCGTTTTTAAAATCGGGAGATTGTGAATTTACACACAAGCCCCCTCTATTCCATCTTTGGAAAGAGGTGACAAATTCGTGTAATCGATTTAAGAGATTTTATACCCACGAATAGACTTTATCAAATGAGATTTAGCTTGTCAAGATAGTATTTTGCTAAGCTTATAAGATATGATAGAATAATAATAATGAGCGAAGAAAAGCTAGAAAGAACTTTATCCTCCGAAACAGTAAATAAGGTGGGGCAAAAAGTGCTTGTCAAAGGTTGGGTTAAAACAAGAAGAGATCACGGAAAACTTATCTTTTTGGATTTACGCGACCGATCATCTCTGATTCAAATAGTTATTAATCCTCATGTTTCAGAAGAAGTTTATAAAGTGGCGGTTGATATAAAGCCGGAGTTTGTCGTAGAGATTACCGGAGAAGTAAAACAAAGGCCAGAAAAACTTATCAATAAAAATCTATTAACGGGGACAGTCGAAATCGAAGCTCATAAAGTTAAAATTATTTCTAAAGCCGAAACTTTGCCGTTTGATATGGGACAGGAAACTCTTAATCTTGAACTTCCTACACTTTTAGATCATCGCTCGCTCACATTACGCCATCCAAAAATCCAGGCGATTTTTAAAATTCAACAAACAATAGTATCTTCATTCAGAGACGTTTTAAAAGAAGAAGATTTTACGGAAATATTTGTTCCGACATTAGTTCCGATCGCGACGGAAGGGGGAGCAGAGGTTTTTCCGGTAAATTATTACGGCCACAAGGCATATCTTGCACAATCTCCCCAGCTTTATAAGCAAATAATGGTTTCAATTTTCGAGAGAGTTTTTACAGTAGCCCACGCTTACAGGGCAGAACCATCGGTAACTACGCGTCACCTTTCAGAATACGTCAGCATGGATGCCGAATTTGGTTTTATAAGTTCGTGGACAGACTTAATGGATATGGCAGAAAAAGTAATAATATCGATAATTAAAAAAGTCTCGCAAGAAAATAAAGAGGAATTAAATTTACTGGGAGTTGTTTTGCCAGAAATCACAAAACCGATTCCGAGATTAAAACTTAAAGAAGCACAAAAAATTTTATTCGAGAAAACAGGGATTGATCACAGAAGTGATCCGGACTTAGACCCATCCGACGAAAAAGAAATTTGCAGGTGGGCAGAAGAACAAACTGGTGCGCCTTTTGTTTTCGTCACTCATTATCCTACGAAAAAAAGACCATTTTACACGATGCCGGATAGACAAGATCCGGAATATACTTTGAGTTTTGATTTATTGGGAATTAACGAAGAGTGGGTTACGGGAGGTCAACGAATTAACGATTATGACATGCTTTTGGATCATATCAAAAAATGGGGAAACAGCCCTCAGAATTTTGAGATTTATCTTCAAGCATTCCGTTACGGTATGCCACCTGAAGGCGGTTTTGCGATCGGGCTCGAGAGGATCACAAAAGATATTTTGGGAATAGCGAACATCAGGGAGGCGTCTCTTTTCCCAAGGGACATGGAGAGAGTAGATGAAAGACTTTCTGTTATCGATAAGGAAGAAGCAAAAGCAAAACAATAAATACGTAATCCCTTTTTTAATCCTTGTTTTTATAACGGTTGTATTTTTTGATTTCCAAATCAAAAAACAAACAACGAATAATCCCATACTTTCCTACAATTTTATTGTTCCAACGCAAGCGCCGTATCCGATTGTCAATTCTGTTTTAGGGGCGACTAACGGAGCTAAACTTTCGACGACTCAATTTTATCCAGATCTTTCCGCAGAAGCAGCGATCATAATCGACGACGATTCAAAAGTTGTTTTATTCGAGAAAAATGCAAACTTTAGATTTTCTGCAGCCTCGACAACAAAGATAATGACAGCATTAGTCGCGTTGGATTATTTTAAACCCGGTGATATTATTACAATATTTACAGAAAACATCGAAGGATCAAATGTAGGATTCAAAAAAGGCGAGAGATATTTTTTTGAAGATATATTATATGGAATGCTATTACCCTCCGGTAATGATGCAGCGGTGGCTATAGCCCAAAATTATCCAGGCGGAGAAAAGGAATTTGTAAAAAAAATGAACAAAAAAGCGGAGTCTCTTTATTTACGGAACACAAATTTTGGTGATCCTACAGGGCTTTTTGACGGAGACGATTATACAACAGCGCTAGATTTAGCAAGACTTTCTTCGGTCGCGATTAAAAATACTTTTATCGCAAGTATAGTTTCAACAAAATACAAAACAATAAAAGATTTAGACGGTAATAAAATCCATAATGTCGAAAATTTAAATAAACTACTCGGATTGGATGGGGTAAATGGGATAAAAACCGGATTTACAGATGAGGCAAAAGGAGTGCTAGCAACGTCAAGAGTTGAAAATGGCCATTTATTTATAATAGTTGTAATGAAAAGCCAAGACAGATTTGCAGACACAAAAAAACTTATCGATTTAATTTCGGGTAGGGTTACTCACCAAGCCATTCGTTTTTAATCGCGGAGATAAATGCGACAAAATTATCGTTGCCTTCAAAAACTACGATCGGCATAAGATAGTCCTGTTCTGTATCACCGAGGTAATATCCAAGATAGACATTTTTGATTTTAATATTTGGATCAGTCCCGTCATAAGAAACAATATAAGCGTCTCCCCTTTGTAAATCAGAAAAAGATTCATCCGCTGTTTTAATTGGATACGTTGC
>JAMCZG010000041.1 GCA_023485715.1 Patescibacteria group bacterium | reverse complement strand
ATTAAGGACTTTTTCCTCTCCGACAAAAGTTGATGTAACGTCTGCGTTCAAATTAAAACAATATCCCAAATCTTTAATCGCGCCTGTGTTTGGCATAACAAGAATTCCCCGCGCCCCGATTTTCCCGTTCCAGCTCGTCCCCTGCTCGACCGCCTGATTATTATAGAGAAAAGCCGAGTTTGTGCCCACTTTATAGGAAAATGGTTCTGAATTCTCAGAAATCCCCGGTTCTGTGTTTAAAAGCTGGGCAATTAAAACCCTATCGAACGGAAGAACCTGAATTCCATCACTGCTGCAGGCAATATCATTTTTGTCGAGCGAATTCCCGATCCCCGATATCACATAAGAAACTAAATTTTTCTTAGACTCGGTATAATTTACCGTAAAATTATATTCTTTATCGATCCAATCTGTCCTTCTGATATTTCTTTTATATTGTAATTTTGTTCCGGGTTTAATCGAGCTGTATAATTTATATTCCTGGCAATAATCAGGATTAAGATTTACCTGGTCTTTGGATGCTTTAGCAGAATTTTCACGAAAACTCGACGGAATAATTCCCGGAAACATCTTTTGCACTACAAAAACGAACGCTGCCAGAACAATAAAAAGGACAAACAGGCCGAGGAAAAAGTCCTTAATTCCAAAGTGAGTATTATTACTCATTAACTAATAATAGAAGAAGAAATTTTGGTTTACAATATCCTGTAATAATTTGCAAAATACTCCAAAAAATATTTTATTGAGTATTTTTATTGTCCATAAAAAAACTCCCTCTTGACAAACAAATTAAGCTAATCATACTATGAAAATGTATATAAAATCTGTCTTGACAGACTGCCCATATGTCACAAGAAAACGAGTTAGATCGGTTAACCAAAAACGGCCTAAAATTTATCGGTAAAAAGATATTAAATATATCAAAGAATATCATTTTAGGTTTTGCGTTGTTTTTCACAGGCGTGGGATGGTTAACGATTAAGATTTTTGCAGGCTATTTTAAATTCGTCGGTTTTTGTTTCACAAAATTAAGAATAACTCTTTACCGCATAGTTTATTCTATTCAGCTTATCGGTTGGTCAACGATGGTGTTGGGATTGACAACCGTCTTAATCTTTACAAAGCTATTAGAAACGTCTGGGATAAAAACAAAGCATAACGAGAAATCGCCGATCGAAGAATTCTATGCTAACTTGTTCGAAAGCATAAACACAAACAAAAAAGAATTGGCCAAATCTTTAAAAAACTTTGGGAAAAACATAAAAGAGATTCGAGTCACCATTCCAAAAAGGTATATTTACGCTACGATAAGTGCTGTTTTTGTTTTGTCAATCGGAATCGGGGTTTTTTATTTTACTTTTTTAAAAGACCTGCCAAGTCCTTATGATTTAGAAAACAAACCCTTACCGCTATCGAGCCAGGTTTTAGACAAAAACGGAAAAGTACTATATGTGACTTACAATGGCGAAATTAATCGTATCGCTGTCCCGTTAAATAAGATTCCAAAAGTCGTTAAGGAGGCCACGATCGCGTACGAGGACAAAGACTTTTACGCGCACAAAGGTGTTTCTTTTAAGAGTATGCTTAGAGCTTTTGTAAATAATCTCGAGAAAAAACCAATACAGGGAGGTTCAACGATAACCCAACAGTTAGTTAAAGTTAATTTATTAAAGGATAACAGAAGGGTGATTTCCCGTAAGATTAAAGAGGCTTATCTGGCACTTTTGGTCGACATACTATACCCAAAAGATAAAATCTTAGAAATGTACTTAAATAGCACCCCTTACGGAGGAACAGCTTACGGAATCGAAGCGGCTTCCAGAAAATATTTCGGCAAAAGTGCATCTGAGCTCGATTTGGCCGAAAGCTCTTTACTGGCCAGCCTTCCCTCCTCTCCCACTAAGAATTCTCCTTATTTAAGCCAGAGAGACGTCTATAAGAAAAATCAAAAAAGAGTATTGGATGCGATGGTCGAGAAAAAATTCGTCACGAAAAAACAGGCAGACGAAGCGTATAAAAAGGAGCTTGTATTCTATTCTATCGATAACCAGATTCAAGCGCCCCATTTTGTCTTTTGGGTAATCGACACGCTGGAACAAAAATACGGTAAAAAGGTTGTACAGGAAGGAGGATTAACTATCAAAACTACGATCGATCTTCCAACCCAGTTGATGGCCGAAAAAATCGTTAAAGAGAACGTCGAAGAAGTTGAACAAATGTATTGGATCTCTAACGCGGCGTCTTTAGTCACAGAGCCAAGAAGCGGAAATATTTTAGCGATGGTTGGGTCCCGTGATTATTTTGACGACAAACACGACGGGCAAGTAAACGTAACTGTGGCAAGGCGCCAGCCCGGATCTGCGATTAAGATGATAAACTACGCGTACGCCTTATCGTGGGGTAAATTTACACCAGGAACTATTATAATAGACTCCCCTGTTTCGTATTCGAATGCCTGGGAAACATACTCACCCGTAAATTACGACGGCAAATACCGGGGCCCAGTCACTTTAAAGCAGGCTTTCGCGATGTCTTTAAACATTCCTGCAGTAAAAGTCCTAAATACTTATGGCCCGGACAAGATGGTTGAACTGGGACGAAAAATGGGGATCGAATCCTGGAAAGATCTTAAAAATTACGGACTTTCAATGACGCTCGGCGCAGGCGACGTCCGAATGACAGAACTTGCGACCGCCTACGGAGTCCTACCAAATATGGGAGTAAGAAGAGATCTTAAGGCGGTTAAAAAAATAACTGACAGAAACGGAAAAGTCATCGAGGAAAACGAAAAAACTGTTGAAAAAAGCCTGCTTGCTAAAATGGGAATGGAAGCCGAAGCTTCTGCTGCCGATGGAGAAAAAGTGTTACCCGAAACTACGGCCTACCAGATTACAAATATTTTATCCGATAACGATGCCCGAATGCCGGCCTTCGGGCCTTACGCTAAGCTCGAAATCCCGGGCCATAAAGTAGCCGTAAAAACCGGAACCACAAACGAAAAAAGGGATAACTGGACGATCGGATATACCCCGGATTTCCTCGTAGCAACGTGGGTCGGAAATAATAATAATAGTCCGATGAATCAGGCTCTGGCGTCAGGAATAACAGGTGCGGCGCCGATTTGGAACGAGGTTATGACCAATCTGCTTAAAGGAAAGGCCGGAGAAAGCTTTGACACACCGACCGGCATGGTAAAAGTTAAAGTTTGCGCAGTTAACGGGCTTTTGCCTTGTGCCAGATGCCCAAAAACATCTGAAGAATATTTTGTGCCCGGTACAGAACCAAAAGCCCATTGTTACTTCCCGACGACTTCCGAGTGTAAAACCAAAAGAGATCAACTGACTGCCGAGAATAAATCCCCGGATGAAATAAATAAAGCCCTAGTCAACTGCCCGGCCGAAGCCGCCGCACCAAAACCAAACCCGTAAAATCATTTTAAAAGCATAGAATTCAGGATCAAAATGTGATAATATTTAAATTCAATGGAAAACGATCATAAACTTACAAAAAGAGAGCGGGAAGAAATTAAAAAAATCGAAAGGAAGACATTAGAAGCCACATTAAAACGAAGAAACACGATCAAAAAATTATTGATGTGGATCGGTACTCCGGTTATAGTAATCCTTGTTATTTTCGGGTTCTTTAAATTGGCCAACACCCCACAAAAGCCAGCGAATATTCCCCCTGTTTCTGCAAACGATATCAAACTAGGAAATAATAATTCAAAAACTATATTAATAGAGTATTCAGACTTTGAATGCCCTGCGTGTGCGCAGTACCACACGATGATAAAACAGCTACTTGACGAAATGGACGATAAAATCCTTTATGTATACAGATTTTTTCCGCTCCCCCAACACCAAACTTCTAATCCTGCGGCAAGAGCGGGATATGCAGCATACAAACAGGGCAAATTTAAAGAAATGCAGGACCTTTTGTTTGCCAATCAGGCAAAATGGGCTGAACAAAAAAATGTTGACGAGATTTTTACAAAATACGCAGAATCTATAAATCTTGATTTAACAAAATTTAAGGCCGATTATAATTCCGACGAAGCAAAGCAAAAGATAGAGGGAGACTTAAAAGGTGGAGAATCCGAAATCGTCGCCACTCCGACATTCTTTTTAAACGGAATTCGCATAGAAAATCCAGGAAGCTACGAGGAATTGAAACGATTAATTTCGGAACAAATCGATAAAAGTAATTAAAGGAGTTCTTCGAGCCTTTTGTAATCGTGGATTTCTTGGGGCGTAAACCAGAGGGTTTTTTCAAAATTTGCTTCTTCGACCGACGCCGAGATATGGACTAAATTCATTACTCCCCGTTTTTCATCGTTTGCGTAAGCCGCAGAATCTGTCGAGAAATCTCCCCTGATTGTACCCGCCGGGGCATTGACCGGCATTGTCGGGCCGGCGATCGTAACTACGTTTTCCACAGCGTGTTTGCCTTCTAAAAGCATCGCGACAACCGGACCGCTTGTAACGTAATCGAAAAGCCATTTGTTGACCATCTTGCCTAATTCCATCGGGTCGTCTGTCCCTAAATCTTTTTTTGCATCTTTGCCGTATTGAGTGTAAGTTTTAAGGGTTTTTTCGCCCCATCTTTTAAGAGTCGCCGGATCATCGCTTTTGTAGTGCTTAAGAAGCAGGTTTTCGTCGGGTTGAACCATTTTCATCGCGACTACTTTGAGACCCATCCGCTCAAACCTGTGGATTATTTCGCCGATCAATCCCCTCTTAACTCCGTCCGGTTTTATTAAAACTACTGTCTGTTCCATAATTTAACTCTATTATAACTCTAATATTTTTTCAAGTCTTTGTCCATGGTTAAAATTTCCGATTACAGCGAGATTTAAATTTGTGTTGACAAAATATTTTTTCGCGACTTCTTCGATATCTTCGAGTGTAACTTTTTCGATTTTTTGTAAAACCTGGTCTGGAGTATCAATTTTGTTTTCCAGTAATTCCTGGCTCGCGTAAAATGCTGCAACCGACCGGCTGTCTTCGAGTTCCAAAATTAAATGCCCTTTAACAAATTCTTTTGCTTTCTTGAGCTCGTTTATCTTAACTTTCGAATTTGAATTGAGCAAGCCATTCCTTATCTTTTTGTATTGCGAAAGTATTACAGAAACCGCTTCCTGAACCCTTTTTGAATCGACTCCGGCATAAGAAGTAAGATTTCCGCAATCCTGATAATGCTCAGACATTGTCCTTACATAATACGCAAGGCCTCTTTTTTCCCTTACCTCGTGGAAAAGCCGAGAACTCATGCCACCGCCTAAAATCGATGCCAAAAGCATTAAGGGATATTTATGCGGATGGTTGATCGGAACAGTTCTAACGCCTAAAGCGATGTGAACCTGCTCTGTTTTTTTCGGTTTCACGACTAATTTGGGTTCTTTTTGTTTTTCTATCGTCTTAATATATTTTAACGTATCAGAATGCCTCATTTTCCCGAAATATTTTTCTGCAAGCTGAACAATTTTATTGTGCTTAATGCCCCCCGCGACTACCACAGCTATATTATTCGCGCTGTAAAGACTTTTCATATAATCGACGAAGTCTTTTTTATGAATTTTTTTAATTATTTCTTTTTTGCCGGCGATGTCCCAACCCATCGGCGTATTTCCGTACAAAAGGGATTCGTAAACGTCCCCGATTTTCCTGGACGGCGTGTCTTCGTACAGATTGATTTCCTCTAAAATAACTCCGCGTTCTTTATTAATCTCTTTTGGGTCAAAAAGCGAGTGCTGGAGCATGTCGGACAGAACGTCAAACGAAAGTTCTACGTGAGTTGCGGCCGATTTAATGTAAAAACCTGTTTCCTCTTTACCAGTAAACGCATTACATTCTCCCCCCACCCCGTCGATTAAGGTAGAGATTGCTAAAGCCGACGGCCGATTTTTTGTGCCTTTAAACGCCATGTGTTCCAAAAAATGGGAAATTCCGTTGTTGTTTTTATTTTCAAACCTGCTGCCTGCGCCGACCACCACCATTACCGTTGCGCTTTCGACGGATGGCATCGGGATGCTTATTATTCTGAGGCCGTTTGGTAAAGTAGTTTTGTGGAATTGCATAGAAGCGATTGTAGCACTTTTAGTTTCGTTTGCCAAGATAGTACATCAAAAGGTAAAACAATAGAACACTACATTGATTCCGGAGCTTCAATACCTAATAGTCCAAGGCCGGAAGCATGAGAACCTGTGAAGGGTTCTAAGTTTTGATTAAGCAGATTAAGAAATTATTTTGTCCTTTTTATGAAAAGAGTCGTAAAACTTTTGTAACTTGTCAGCAAAAAGTATTGGATCCTCCCAGTGGGTTTTAAACCCTAAAACTACAAACACATGTGTGACAGCACGGGCGACAAATTCCGGATCCGTCCAAGTAATTACTTTTCCAGATCCATCGCTAAATTCTACTTCTGCTAACTCTTCACTGCTTACTATATCTTGAAGTGCACCTCTTGGTCGAGTAGAACAACTAAGAGTAAGCGATGATTTATAAGAATATTCTTCACCCGGGAAAAAGTTAGTAGAAGCACTTGCTCTAAAAACCACCTTTTTCCCCTCGAGTTTTCCATCAACTATGGTTTCCACTATCCCACTTTCTCCATCAACACGATTATGGATATTAGCTCTCGAGACATTCTCAGCCATAAAATTAATATACGGCGATACCTGAGACGAAACAAGAACATCTGATGAACGAGCTTGCAACTCTTTTCTCAATCTTTTTTCATCTTCGCTTATTACTAGACCCAACCTTTGCCCTACCTCTCTCAAAAAACTCATTGAGTATTTTTACTACTTTTACCAAAAGAAATCAAACTACATTGATTCCGGAGCTTCAATACCTAATAGTCCAAGGCCGGCTTTAATAATTTCGCCTGTTTTTGAAGTCAAACTAAGACGGAATTCCTCTTTTTCGCTTTTTAAAATCTGACATTTCTGGTGGCATGAGTTCTCGGCTTTTCCACGAGGTAAGGGAAAAAAGAGGCCTTGCATATTATGTGAGGACAATGTCTGAGCATTATCAAGACTGCGGAAATCTTACTTCTTACGCCGGAGTCGATTCAAAAAGGGTTCAGGAAGCGGTTGCCGTAATACTTTCGCAATATAAAAAGATAAGGAATGGCCTGCTTAATTCAAGCTCGAAAGTTAAGGTAAACGAACTCAAAAAGGCAAAAAAGA
>JAMCZG010000055.1 GCA_023485715.1 Patescibacteria group bacterium | reverse complement strand
GACGATACCGCAGGCGAGAATTTAAATTCCGGACCGCCGTTTAGGGCAATAAATTCCAGTCCGCCCAGTTCAAAAGCAACAGTCATTACAGAATCTTTTGGCATCCCTGAAACTTTTGCTCCCTCTTCGTCGTAACGGGTAATTTGCCCGATTATAGAATCATCAAAAATCGACGTGTAAAAATCTACCGCTTCTTCGGCTTTATCGTTAAACCATAAAAATGGAATTATTTTTTGCATAGTTTTATTATTTTTAATTTTTTCCCTCGTCCCACGGCGTCATAAGCTGAAAATAATTTCCGTCGGGATCGGAGAATGTCGCGATCCACCCTTCAGACTCTTCATCCATCTGATAAGGTTCCGCGATAACATTCGCCCCTAAACTTTTTATTCGTTCAAATTCTTTTTCGACGGATTCTGTTTCGAAATTAAACATAATCCGCTCCGGATTTGTGTTTTTCCCCTGAACTTTATCGTGTGGACCGATCGTAAAGAATCCTTTTCCTACCAGAAATCCAAAATAATCTCCGTCTTCCATCTCCGGGTCTTTTTGAAAAACCTCTCTGTAAAAATCAGAAAGTTTAGCCGGATCTTCCGAGAAAAGCAGTATCGAATTAAAATCTAACATATTGGGTCCTCGTGCAGTTATTATTAATCCTTTATTGCACAGATTGCTGTAATCTGTTTCACCTTGGGTGGAACCGGCAGGGGATATTATTTAAATTTAAAAGTAGCTAATATTTGGTCGGTCAGAGTTTTATTTTCTGGTAATGGTGGCCAAGTGGAAACCGTAAATAACTTATCGTTTTTTATAATAACCGTTGAATAGTGTGTTTTTGGGCCGGAGATAACAGTTAATCCTTCGATTCCCTTATATCCATCGATAGATATTTCTCTAACAGTGTTAGGATCCATACCCGTTTTTACTTTTTCGATGTCTTTTTCTGTTGCGTTCTCTTGGGGCTGGTATACGGCATATAGTTGATAAGTCAGATTATCCGAAGGCCCTTTTTCTACATAAAAGCTAGCTACCCGGATTGTTCCAGTATCATTTGCAATTTCTCTTCTAAAAGTTGTATCAGCAGGTATCTGAAAAGACAAACCTACTTCGTCAAACGTTTGTTTCTGCCAATCTTCATCCCCGCATCCTGTTTGGGGCATCGAAGACTTCGGATTTCCATGTTTTACCCATTCCCCATTAGAACAAATCCAGGTATCTTCATTTCCACCGAATAATAATCTCGCGACAAAAATCAATGACAATCCAAAAGCGATCACGAGCAAAGGGGTGATAAGTTTATTCACAGTTTTAATTATACTTTATACAATCAAGATTGTTAAAAACTATATATAGAAAGATAAGACTAGAGAGGTATTAAAACAAAACTCCCGAGAAAAGCAGGGTAAGTATAAGAATCGTAATCACGCCAAAAACGGCGAGCGTTTTAAGAAAAAGGTCTACGGCGATTTTCTTTTTTCCGTCCAGATAGAGCTGGAGCGGTTGATAAAGAAAAAGATACCCCATTACGGCAGCAGAGAGCGTAAAAAGCGAAAGAACAGCAACCGGAGCAAGGATAGAATCATCGGGTTTGGAAAACTGTGTTCCGTAAAACATCATGGACGAAACAGCAATAATATACGCTAATGCACAAACGGCATTAATAAACGGGTTTTTAGTCATTTTTATTTTTTGCGTCTTCTTTTTTGTGCCAGCATTTGACGCTTTATCTCAAGCCTTTTCTTGGTCTTGTGAGAGCGGGATTTCTTTTTCTTCCCGACTCCCGTAGGTCTTTTTGCCATAAACATATTATACACTATTTTGTTCGTTGGAGTTTATTTATTTTCCTATCCTATTTTACTTTTTCTTTGCCGCAAGCAGATTTTTGGCTTCCTTGCTGCTTTTTTCCTCGGCTTTCTTTCGCATATCTTTTACGTAGTCCCTTGCCTGGTTTTTTACGTTATTAAGTGCATTTTTTACTTTTTCCCGGTTACTTTTGTTTTGCAAAGCCATAGTCCCGGCGATCGCAACACTGGCTCCAACAACCGCTCCGGTTACCGCGGCAGCCACAGGACTGACGCCTGATTTCTTTTTCATGTCACCTTTTTCGGTGTTCATTATTTTTTCACCCCCTTTGTCTTTATGAATTTTTATAAAATTAAAACAACGAATTAAGAGTAACCTTTCATTATGATATTTTCTGTAATTTAATTAACCGTTGCTAGCTTGAAGAAGCTAAGGCAGTAAGACGCTTTTGTGAACAAAAATTTCTACAGCGAGAAACAATAAATAAACTACGAGGAGGGCAAATCCCTCGATTCGGGATATGGTGTTTTTTGTCCTTGCAAAGAAATAGAAAACTAAAAGCCCAAAAACCAGAAAAAGCAGGCTAATAAGATAGCTATTTGTAAGAAGCACCTGTTGCCCATAAAGGAGCGTAAGCATGCCCATAAGAAAAGTATTAAACGAGGCAGATCCCACATAGTCTCCGAAAACAATCTGATTGTTTTTCATAAAAACAGACCGGACAACAAAAGATAATTCCGGAATATTGGTTCCGATTCCGATAAGTAAAAGACTAATGATAAACGGCGAAATTTTGAGAAGATCGGAAAAATACATAGTTTCTTCGACTACAAATTTGCTCGCGATAAATATTATTGCAACTCCGAATATTATCCTTAATAGTTCTTTTCCAAGTTTTAAACCTGATTTTGAATTTACTTTTTTCATTCGTCCCAGAAAGCCCCGTTTTGTTTCGATCGCGATAACCAATAATCCAAAAAGCACGACGGCGATAATGCTATCCGTTCTGTCGATTATGCCGTCGATGGCTAAGATAACGGGCAGCGCGATAACCACTAAAGATGCCGGGAGATTAAATCCCTGAAACTCCGGAGAGATTTTAATTTTATTTCCGGTTATTGCAAGAAGGGGAATGATTAACATAAATATGACAATGGTTGCTCCGATAAGATTTCCCACGTAAATTTCGGGATCGTTTTGGAGTACGGAATTAATTCCTACAGACATTTCTGTGAGTGAGGTAAATATTCCCAACACTAAAAAAGAAACTGCAAAAGGGGATACGTTTAGTTTCTTGGATAAACGATCGACAGAGCCGATAGCCAGACCCGATCCTATCCAGATCCCGATAAAAGACAATATGTATATAACTAGATTAGTCAGCACGAAATCTCTCCTATAACTATAGTACCAAAATTGTTAATTTTTTCTCTAGGTAGGTTACATTCCTGTATGTTATCCAACAGATTTTGCTTTTTCTGGGAATTAGAGTAGAATTATCAAGTTCCAATATTATGAATAATGTTTTAATTCGTAAATTCGTACCTTATATTGTCCTCTTTATTGGGGTTATTTACGGTATCTGGCCGATCGATGCTGTTCCGGATGTTCCGATCGTTGGCTGGGTCGACGATTTTGGAGTTATCGGAGCAGCAATTCTTATATTTTTGTTATTTTATTTAAAAAGAAAAAATAAAAATACTAAAGAAAATCACTTCTCGTTGCCTGAGTTATAGTGATTTTATCAGAATCCTGTTTAATTAATAAGGGAAATAAAAAAATTACTTAAATCCCATCCAGAATAACCAAGCGCCGAAGAGGAATATGATTACAGCCCAAAGCGACTGTTTGTTTTTAAACATTTGCGCCTGTTTATGAACATGTTCAGGAAATCCAATTTTCAAAATCCCCTTGATTAACGTGGTCCACCCAAGAATAGTAATAACGATTCTCCAATCAAACACCCAGATATTGTTTAAAATTACAGTAACTAATCCCAATAAAAAAGTAATATAGCCCGTGGAAACGGTAATTGTTTTGTCGTCGGTGTATTGTATAACTCTGTCTAAAAACTTTGCTCCCAGAGACGATAGGCCTAAAATTATAAACAGACTTCCCCAAAATCTCGCTAAAAAAATCGAAATTTCCATACTTCAATATTAAACTATTTACGCCTTTCTGGAATTATTTTTCGCCCCTGACAACCTTAAGATAGTAAATTATCAAAAGGATTAGAATTAATGTTGGGATTGCTATATCACCAATATATAAAAAGACACCGGAATTATACGGTGAGGTATTTCCTTTTTGAAGTTGAATAATATGCCCATAGGCAGCACCATAAATAAAAATTAGATAGAAGATGCCTATCATGAGCCAGGCTCGCTTTTTCCAAAATAGAGTCATAACTCCGGCTATCCCTTCTCCTAAATTAGCCATACCTACTTCAAATTGGAAAGGATTTCCTGTTGGCCAGCCTAGTTCTTGCGCAAGTTTGTTTCCCATAAATGTATGTCCAAACCAAGCAAATATTCCTTGAAGTCCGACACAGAAAAATAAAAGATACATCAAAAGAGTCTGAGTAATATATACAAAAGTACGTTTTTGTTTAGAAATAATTAAATGAATAACCGTAGTTATAAACGCTAAAAATAAAAAGTAAATAGGGTACATATATCTATTATTAATCTATTTAACCAAAATGCAAGGATTATTTAAGAAGGAGAAAATACCGGTACTTATTATGCTAGAATATAGTGGATATGAAGCTGACAAATGACAGTTACACAATATTAATGGGCACTAAAAATTTTACAGAAAAGTATTATAAAGATAAAAAGGGATGGCTTAAGGTATCAGCTAAAGGTAAAATCTTCCGGATGACTGCAGAACAAGTCCTAAATCATTTATTGCCGGCGTTATCCGGTATTAAACCAAGCCTCATAACTAAAGTAGAATACAATAAAAAAGCTTGAATAAATTTAATTTATCAAGAGAATTTTAATATACGATAAGCACGACGTCTTAACCGCACTTTATGAGCACAACTATTTAAAACATTTTAAATAGAGTAATGTCATTTGAAAGTATTTGAGACCCTCGAGATTATTTCTCCTCGGAAACAAAGTGTAAAGCAAATGTTTCTCCCTTATAAGTAATAGGAACCATAATTATATTTGTTTTTATTTCTTTGCCGTCTCTTTTTACAATCAACGCAGTTAATCCGCTTGCCTTAAAATCTTCAGATGCTTCTTTATATACATTTATTGTTTTTTCCTGATCCTTTTCAGATACATCCCCTAACGGATATTCATTATTAACCCATTCTTCAACTGAGTTGTATCCTAGCATATCGGCAAATTTCTTGTTGCAAATCTTATGAGTATCATCAAGATAAAGATAAATCCCTTGCGGAGAATTTGAAAAAACAGGTTCAAGTTGTTCAGCAAGCTCTTTTACTAAATGCGCATGATGTTTATCGTGTGTTATTTTGGCTTCACGTGCGCTGTCTTTAAAACCGATATATGGATTTATTTTGCTTTGCATATTTTCACCTCCTTTCATACGGCTAATAACCTAATCCAACTGAACAATTTGTATAAGGTTGCCGCACGTATCATTAAATACGGCAATCGTTGATCCAGTTACTTTTGTCGGTTGCATAGTAAACTTTACGCCTAATTCTTTTAGTCTTTCATACTCTTTCTGAATATCTTCAGCATAAAATTGTGTCGCAGGTATTCCTTGCTTAAAAATAGCTTCCTGATACTGCTTAGCTGCAATATTATCATTAGGTTCAAGAAGTAATTCAGTTCCGTCCTGTTCGTCGGGAGAAACAACAGTTAACCATCTATATTCTCCTACGGACACGTCTTTCTTTTTAACAAAACCTAAAGTCTCTGTATAAAACCTTAGAGCATTATCTTGATCGTTTACGAATACACTCGTTAGTTTTATTTTCATGTTCTATTCATATAGAAATTATTACGGTGTTTCTATAATTTGCCTCACAACCCACCTCTTTTGAATTTATATCTTCTTCTTAGCTTATTCGCATAACAGGATTGAGTAAAAAAATGTTTAATTCTTTGATAAAATATGCCCATGAGAAAAGAAGGAGATATGGGTAATAAAATAGAGAGAGTCGAAGAAATGCATGAACTTAGGCTCGGTCAGGTAGTCAAATTTAAAGGTTCGCGTCGTGACGAACGATACGTTATTATCGATCCAGGTTCAACATTATCCGTAGCTGCAATTACTAGCAAAAAGGGCGAAGATTTGACCATAAGCTTACCAGGGACTTTTAATCCAGATGATATTGCCAAAATACTAAGAACAGGAAGATACACAAAAGAACAAATATACGAAGCATATGAACGGTTTGCCTCACAATTTTCTCCACCTGCAAGGGAAGGGTTCTTAAATTCGGTGAGAGATATTCTGGATGTCGGAAGTTCACGGACTCGATTAGTTCATCTGCCCCGATTCTCATCGAAATAAATTTTTTCCCTCCAAGTTTTCGGGGATTTCAGATTTATACAGTAATTAAGGGAGGGAATGGATAAAATGGTGAAAGTAGTCAATCTTTTAAGTGATAGGATTCTTTTAGCCATCCGATAAATTCACCGTCTATTTCTTGCTTGTTTTCTATGTCGAAACAATTCTTAAACACCTTACTAGACATGGGAACAGATACCTTTAATCTCGGTGTATCCAATTTACGATCTAACGCAAAACGAATCTCTACTCCATTTTTTTTAGGTAATATTGCGATAAAATCGTAGGTTCCGAACAGATGCACACAGCACGGAAGAGAAACTATTTTACATTTGCCGATCTTTTCCTCTATTCGCCGGTGTAAAAAATCAAATAATTCTCTGGCCTTTTCTTTATTCTCAAAATGCGACTCGACAGATACTTTTTTGCAGCTATGAGGTTGTTTCGCTTTTTTAAAGATTCTGTTGCAGTTTGGACAAGTCCACACAGTTGTATTTTATAACAATTAAAGCGCTGTTTACACTAAACTTTTTTTGCGTAGTCGACCATTCCGGTAATATCAAGGACTACCGCAGGTTCATCTCCAACAGTCCATGCATCGTGTCCGGGTGGAACCACGCCAATATCTCCTGGTCCGTACTCATTCTCCGTGCCGTCATCCATTACTACATGTAATCTTCCCGATAGGTGGTAATTGGTATGCGGAGCTTGGCAACTTTCCGTTTTCACAATTGGCTTAACGCTTTCTGACCATTTCCAGCCAGGTTCAAATGTCGCCAGTCCAAATGTGACTCCTTCAAATGTTACCAAATCAACCTTTCCTTTTGGGAAATTTCGTGTTTCCTCAGGATTTCTTATGCTTTTTTTCTGCATTTTTACCATATTTTTTCACCTCCCCCCAATAGACTAAATTCATGTTAATTTTATTTCAGGCTAATTACGGTAATTAATATTACAAATTACATGTGAGGATTGTCTCCAAGTGGTTGGATGAACTTCTCGGAGAATCGTAATATTAATATAACCACAAATAATTCTGTGGCTTTAGGTAGAGATTACTCCGCGGCTAGGACTTCCTCTATTCG
>JAMCZG010000014.1 GCA_023485715.1 Patescibacteria group bacterium | reverse complement strand
TATAAGACTTTATTTTTTGTTTTAACAATTAGCACTCTAACATACTAGTTGCTAATTGTCAAGGGTTTACATTACACAATATTTCTAATAAAATACGGGTTTTAAGAATAAATTCGAGCAAAAGCGGCAATAAAATTAAAACATTTAAGGGATCTAAAGTCAATAATTAAAATTTATGGGGTTGACAAATAAATTATGAGGTCTACAATTTTATTATAGCCCGTTATTATGAACATACAAACTGTTACACACGGGGGTATTTCATTTGTTGATGTCGTTAACCCGGGAAACACCGAAATGAAATATCTCAGAAACAACTACGATTTCGACTCTCTTCATCTAGACGATTTCACCAACAAAACCCAGGTATCTAAAGTCGAAGTCTACAAAAAATACAGTCTTATAGTGTTGGATTTCCCATATTTCACAAAAAATGGAGAACAAAAAACACAAAATGGAATAAGTAAAACTATCGCGGAAAAGATTATTAACGTTCCCAAGGCTGCAATCGCACCGTTGCCGATCCCTCAATTTTCGGGAAGCGAAAAAAAGCGACGAATTTTTACAAGCCAAGTCGCTTTTTTTATCGGTAAAAATTATCTTGTCGTGCTCCATGACGGAAATCTTACACAAATCGATGAGGTTTTTTCTCAATGTCAAAAAACATTGCAAAACCGGAATAAGTACATGAGCGAAGGCGCAGTCTTCCTTGCCTATAAAATCATCGACGTACTGGTCGACTCCTGCTTCCCCATAATAAATGACATCTCCTCTAAAATAGATAAAATCGACCGGGAACTCGAAAAATTCCAATCGAAAAAGACTATCGAAGATATCTCTCTTACAAAACGAAACCTCGTATTTTTTCAAACAATGATTAAACCGATGAGACCAATGTTTACGCAACTCGAAGAAGGCAAATACTCAGAATTGAATGGCTTTATGCAACCTTATTGGGGAAATGTTTTAGACCATTTAATAAAAATATGGGAAAGACTCGAAGACAACAGAGAACTGATCGAGGGAATCTCGATGAGTAATGAATCTATATTATCCTATAAAAACAATGAGATCGTTAAATTCCTAACGGTAATCACATCTGTGGCGTTTCCTTTCGTTATAATAAACAACCTTTATTCGATGAATATTGTGGGATTGCCTCTTGCGCAAGATGCGATGATCGTATGGATTTTGTTCGGGATTATTTTTCTATCTGGAACAGGAATCCTTATTTACTTCAAATTCCGTGACTGGATTTAATTTTAACTCGTTGTCGATAAAGTCATTGGCTGATTCACAAATTATATTAAACCTGTCTTTAAAACTTAAACCCTGTAATATGCTACCAATTACGATTCCGTGCAGTAATTTGTATTTTAAGAAATTTCCTTTTTTCCACAATAGAGGAAAATAAAACGAGGCTAAAACCATCCAATGATGCAAACGGTAAACCTTGTCTTTCTTGACTAACCTTATATTGGGTAGAACATGAAAACCCTCAATTTTTGTCTTGGGTAGTTTATTTTTAAGCGAAGATTTTGGATGAGAGATCAGCCATCCGATCGCAAAGCCAGCTGACGCTCCGATTAATACCTTTAAAACGTTTGTCAGATCGCCGTCTGTCGAACCTTCTTCCATAAAAATATTTTACACCAATATTTAACTTTTTTTCAAATTTTGATTGTATATCGAAGCTAGATTTGTTAAAATTAAAGTCATACTGCCGGATCATCTAATGGTAGGTTGAGCGTAGCGAGAGATCGTAGCTTAGAAGGAACGAAGAGCATAGTGGCGCGAAGCGAAAAAAATAGTAAAAAGGTTAAAACTTAATTAAAAAATAAACATTGCCGGATCATCTAATGGTAGGATAGTGGACTCTGAATCCATTCATCTAGGTTCGAATCCTAGTCCGGCAGCTCTTTGGCACATTCACTTATTCTATGAAAACAAAAAATAACGATATAGTTATGAAAAACAGGGTTTTTATGTGGATTGCGCTCGCGACAGGCCTAATGTTACTGATACCCTTAATCGCAATGCAGTTCACCGGAGAAGTGAACTGGACACTGTTCGATTTCGTGATCATGGGCATCCTTTTGTCCGGTATGGGCAGTATATTTGTGGTGATTGCGAGGAAGATAAACAAAAAACATCGAGTTGCCATCGCCATTCTAATCACGGCGGTGCTTCTTTACCTTTGGGCGGAACTTGCCGTTGGTATATTTACCAACTTGGGCAGTTGATTTGACTTGGTATCTAGCGAAAACCCACACTAGGTTTTTCTATAATGCGGATTGAACCATCTTTAATTTCGACATAAGAGGTAACAAAGTTATTGTCATAATTATTCTCCAATATTTTTTTGTCAGGATTAACCACAGACCTTATTGCATAATTCCCGTCTTTTACAGATGTAATATCCAGTTCTTGTCCGGTTAATCTCGCAGAGTAAGTATCAAGCCAACCGGACGATAAACCTTGTATTTTATTTTCGCAATCACCAAGATATTGCCCAACGCTTGGAGAATTTTTTTGATCGCTTATCTTTTCTTCGTCCCATAAACAGAAACTCATTTTGTCTGTTTTTGCAACTATCTTGTCAAGATCTTTGTTTTCTTTAAGACTCCATAGTTGGAATTGCGTGAATTTTTCCACATGCCAATGGTTATGTCCGGGATGGAAGATAAATTCCCCGATTTCTCTCTGGATCTCTTTTCCGTCTTTTTGCTTGATTATTTGGGTTGCTTTTGTAATCTCTTTTACCGGATCGCTCTCCCCGAGCAGCCTTAATTCTCCTACCCCCGAATTTAATGTCGAAGTACTAAAGCGTATTTTTAGAGAATCGCCTTCTTGGTTTATAAATAATTCATCGGGTTTTGATGTTTGGAGATCGGGGAGAATAAGATTTTCTTTATCGATGGTTTGGCGATCATTATTTTGCTTCACCGTAATATTTTTTGACCTTGAATTTAAAAGATACCCAATTAACGCAGTAGTTACTGAAATAACCAAAAAACCTTTAATTATAACCAGAATTGCCTTCTTCATAATTTTCCTTACTATATAACAAAAAACCAACATATAAAAGTCTTTAATAAGACTTTTTCAGTTGTTTTTCAGATTTTTGCCTTTATAATATAGTCGTGGAAAGAATATATGATACACCGCGAACCAGAAGAAGACCAAAAAGGAATATTTTTACCGTTTTCTTTTTCCTTATAATATTAACTGTTGTAATTTTTCTAGTTTTTAATTTTTTTAAGAGCTCCCCATTTAATTCTTCTCCATTAAAAGAGAGAACCGTACTTTCTTCCTCCGCGCCAACTAACAACGACCCCAATATTAGTAAACCGCTAGAACAAGTTGTCAAGAATGCATTAATTGATACTCGAGGCAGTTACGGTATTGTCATAAAGAATTTAAAAACAGGCGAATATTACGCTTTACAGGAAAATATTAAATACGATACATCGAGCTTATACAAATTATGGGTTATGGCAGTTGTATATGGACAAATGAAAGAGGGAAAACTTAAAGATAGCGATATTTTAAGCCAAAATATAGATGTGTTGAATAAAAAATTTAATATTAGCTCCGAATCGGCAGAACTTAAAGAAGGCAATATTACTCTATCGATTCATGATGCGCTTGAGCAAATGATTACGATATCAGATAATTATGCTGCTCTGCTTCTCACAGAAAAAGTAGGACAATTATCCCTTGCGACATTCCTAAAAGATAATGGATTTACACAATCGGCTGTTAGTTCAAATGGGAGTTCGCCGACAACAACCCCTCGGGATATTTCTCTTTTTTTCGAAAAACTCTACAAGAATCAGCTTGTTGATACAAATTATAGTCAAAGAATGCTTTTGCTGCTGAAAAGACAAAAATTAAATAATAAAATACCTAAATATCTTCCCGACAATACTATCGTTGCGCACAAAACAGGCGAGCTAGATAGTTTCACTCATGATGCAGGCATTATATACGGAAACAGAAATGATTATATTGTTGTTGTTTTGTCAAAAAGCGAAAATACTGATTTGGCAACAGGCCGAATAGCGCTTGTTTCTGAATCAATCTATCGCTATTTTGAGTTGAAATAATATCGCATTTTACATATTATTGATACCCTATTTATAATTTAAAAGCAATAAAATGAAAATCGTAAAAGCAAAAAAATTAAAATATATTCCGGCGAGTCACGAAGACAAGAATAATCCCGGGGTCTTTAAAAAAATACTTTTTGAAAACAGGGATTTTATCGACGGAAAAATTCAAATGATAAATTGGGCAAAACTCCCGGTCCATAAAACATTCCGACAGCATTACCACGAAGACATGGAGGAAATTTTTATAGTTTTAAAGGGAAAAGTAACTATCTTGATCGATCAAGAAAAAATTGAATTAAAAAAGGGCGATGCGGTTTTAGTTCCGATGAACAAGGCTCATAAAATGTCTAATACCGGAAATACAATTGTTGAATATATCGTGATCGGCATATCGCTCGGGAAAGGCGGTAAAACTGTTGTTGTGTAAAATTACTTTAAGGACGCAACTATATAGGGGACAAAAATTAAAATTCCAACAATTACTGAACCGATCGAGGTTAACAATACCATTCCCGCTGCAACATCTTTTGCAATTTTTGCTTCCCTCTTGTGTTCGTTTACGACAAAATTAACCATCTCCTCGATCGCCGTATTAATCATTTCCGTAACCATAACAAGTAAAATTGTAATTCCTAATATTCCTTTCTCAAAAGCGTTAACATGAAAATAAATACTTATAAGAATGACAAAAATCGCAGCGATAAATTGGATTCTTAAATTTTGGTTGTGTTTTAGGGCAAAAATAATCCCCTCCGATGCAAATTTAAACGATAAAATAAGAGTTTTAATATTAATCATAAGACTTAACCGTAAATATACTTAGCGATCAAAAAAATGATTACAGTAATTAATATACCAAAAATTCCGCCGATAACAACCTCGTTTAATTTATGTTTTTTAAGAAAAACTCTCGACCAGCCAACAAAAAAAATAATCGACAACAGTAATAATCCCCAAATGTCGATGAGATTAAAAAGAATGATAATTGTTAAGATAAAAGCGCTTACGGAGGCAACGTGGATACTCGCTTTTGCAAAATGATTCACGATTCTAAAAACAATAAGGGCTAAAACTATTCCGAGTGCCACAATCGATAAAGAAAAAAATAATCCCTTTATTAAAAGCGAAACAAGAAAATAGGCAAGAGCCAAAAATAAAGCTACGTAGTAAAAGAGCGGTCGTTCTTCCTTTTTAGAAATGTCAAAATCGGAGAATATCCCTTTCCATCTGGCAATAAGTAAAAGAATTACTCCAACAAAAACAAATAAAGATGAAAAAATCATCCATTTTAAAGCGTATAAACTGCTTGAGCTTTGGCGATAAACTACGATTAGTGGCAATAAAAGAGCAAAGACGATCGGGTGAAAAAAAATCGAAAAAATTTCAGCGAAAAACGTTTTAATCATTTATAATTTTCCAATAATTTTACTGTTTTTTCTTTTCCGATTATTTCGAGTATTTGAGGAAGAGGAAGCCCCGTTTCCCTTCCGGTTATTATCTTATAAATTGCAGACATTTTAATTTTATTCTTAAATAAAATTTCTTTGGTCGATTTAAGTATTTCTTCTTGCTTCCATTTTGATACCGATGATAAATTTTGTAATAATTCTTTCGCTATTTCTTTCTCTTTTGAGTTCAAGGCGATTTTTGGATTCTCGAAAATAAATCCCGACAGCAAATAAAAATCGTTTAAAGTAGTCATTCTAGTTTGGGCTAAAGAAACAATTTTTTCCAGTAATACATCGTCTATATTTTTGAGTTTTGCTTGCCCGCCGAAGTCATGACTAAGGCGGGATTTCAACTCATCAACCGGCAATTGACGAATGTATATACCATTCATCCATTCCAATTTTTTATTATCAAACACCGGACTCGCAGTATTTATGTCTTTTAAATCAAAAAGTTTTATCATTTCGCTAATATTTAATATTTCTCTGTCTTCCCCGGGATTCCACCCCAAGAGCACCATAAAATTTATGAGTGCTTCTTTTAAATAACCATCTTTTTTGTAATCCAGAACCGATTTGGCACCATGTCTTTTAGATAATTTTTGATGATCAGATCCCACAATAACCGGCAAATGAGCAAAGACAGGAATGTCCCAACCGAACGCCTTATATAGTTGTATGTGTTTTGGTGTCGAAGAAATAAACTCGTCTCCTCTTATAACGTGCGTTATTTCCATTAAATGATCGTCTATAACATTAGCAAAGTTATAAGTCGGATACCCGTCCGATTTTATAAGCACAAAGTCTTCCTGGAATTCATTTTTAAACTCAATTTTTTTATTTCCGACTGCATCGGTCCAATCGGTTTTTCCGAGTTCCGGCATTTTAAATTTGACTGCACCGTCCTCTTTATACGCCGTCCCTTCTTCTATTAACTGATCTGCAAATTTTTTATAGATTTCCAGACGTTCTGATTGAACATATTTTTCATCCCATTTAAGTTCGAGCCAATTTAATATGTCGTAAATTGCCGGCTCAGATTCCGGAACAAACCTTGCCCTATCTGTGTCCTCGATCCGTAAAATAAATTTTCCGTTATTATGTTTTGCGAAAAGATAATTAAAAAGAGCAGAACGTGTGTTTCCGATATGAGGAATTCCTGTCGGACTCGGCGCAAATCTAACTCTTACCATATTATACATTCACCCATGAGGTGAGTCTCTTGCATTGTACCCTAAAGTTTTCCTATACTCAAGACATAATGACTTTACACGAGGTCACAGAAAAAACAAAACTGATCGCAAAATGGACAGGTATTGCGATTGCGGGAATCGTTGTTTTAGTAATATTTTTTAGAATCGGCGTAACAGTTAAAAATATTTTTTATCCCCCGACACCTACTCCACCAACAGTAACTTTCGGAAAAGTGCCAAGCATTGAATTCCCGACATCAAAGCGTATAGAAAGTTTTACCTATGGTGTCGACACAATCTCCGGAACTCTGCCTGTGTTTTCCGATCGGGCAACAATAAATAAAATAATCCAAGCCGAACCTGATATCTTGGCGCTCAAACGATCCGAAAGCAAAATCTCGGACATTGGAATCCTTTCTTCGGGCACCCCTATTTCAGACAAGGTATATCGTTGGGTCGAGAATAATTCACCAAATAGAATATTTATTGCAAATATTTTTTCGTTCAATTTTAATATGACGTCGAATTTTTTATCCGACTCTAAAATAGTAGAATCGATAACCACAATAAACGAAAAAGATGCCATATCAAAAGCCCAATCTTTTTTATCGTCACTTTCTTCTTTTCCAAACGATATTGATATCGCAAAAACAAAAACCACGCTTCTCGCGATAAGGGACGGTCAACTTATCCCTGCAACAAGCTTGTCTAACACCCAAGCTATAAGAGTGGACTTTTATCAGAAGGATTATAACGATTTAAAAATTTATTATTCAGATTATCCTAATTCCACAATGAATATTTTGGTATTAGGAGGAAAATATGAGGGACAGGTCGTCGAAGCAAATTATTTTCATCAGAACATAAGTGACGAATCCGCAACGTA
>JAMCZG010000009.1 GCA_023485715.1 Patescibacteria group bacterium | reverse complement strand
CACTTTTTATAGCGATATTATCGAATTTGAGTCTTTAATAATCGATCTTAACGCTTTAGACCTGGAAGAAGACGAAAAAAAACATTTAATCGAACTCGCGGAGTCTAATTTGCACCACGCGATAATCGACAGTATTTTGTCTGAACTAAACGAAGACGAAAAAAAAGTCTTTTTGGCCCATCTTGGCTCGGACGATCACGATCGGATCTGGAAATTATTAAACGAAAGGGTTAAAAATATCGAAGAAAAAATCAAAAAAACTGCCGATACTTTAAAAAGCGAGCTTAAAAAAGACATCGAAGATATCAAAAAATTAGAATAAATGGTCTGTTAGAATTTTAATTCCGATTCCGATTAAAACAATCCCGCCGAAAATCTCCGCTTTTCCGCTTGCTACCGACGAAAGTTTTTCGCCCAACCAAAAACCGATAAAGCAAAGTAAAAAAGTGATAACACCGATTACAGAAACCGAAAGTAAAATCGGCGTGTCTAAAAATTTCAGAGTAATCCCTGTAATAAGCGCGTCGATACTCGTGGCAAAAGACAATAGAAAAAGCATTTTATGGTCCGACAGATTCACTTTCTTCTCACTTCTATTTTTAACGGAATCGTAGATCATTTTTGCTCCGACGAAAAAAAGAAGAAAAAATGCAACCCAATGGTCAAATCCCCCGACGGCTTTTTCCAAATTTTCGCCGATAAACCAGCCAAGAAGTGGCATAAGCGCTTGGAAAAAACCGAAGAAAAAAGCGATTTTAACCGTGTGGTGAACCTTCGGCGATTTTATAGCCGCGCCCCCGGCTATACTCAGGCTAAACGAATCCATCGCAAGAGCGACGGCGATAAAAAATAATGACAGCATTTTAATCTTTTTTATTTTCCCACACCGACTCGATTTTTTTCAACGCCAAAATATACGACGCTTCGCGGAGCGTTGTTTTAAATTTTTTACTCGTTTCGAAAACTCTGTCGACCGCTTTCTCCATTTTCTGTTTTAGTTTTTTAAAAACTTCGTCTTTAGTCCATTTTTTGTTATTTAGGTTTTGAAACCACTCAAAATAACTGACCGCGACTCCGCCGGAATTAGAAAGAATATCGGGAATAACAGTAATTCCCTTTTTTTCAAGTATCTCGTCTGCCTCGATTGTGGTGGGCCCGTTTGCCATCTCAAAAACTATTTTAGCCTGAATTTTTCCCGCGTTAATTTTGGTGATAACGCTTTCGAGTGCCGCAGGAATTAAAATATCGACCGGAAGTGTAAGTAATTCAGCAGGCGTTATATCTTTTCCGCCGCGCTTCTCGCGGTTACTGATATCACACACAGAACCGACACAATAACACCCGGCCAGAAACCCTTTTGCCTCTTTGTATTTTTCCAAGTTTTCGATGTCTGATATCCCGTCGGGTATATAAATTCCGCCTTTTGAATCCGAAACCGCGACAATTTTAAAACCGTTTCTTTGGAGAAACGACGCTATATAGCGGCCTACATTTCCAAAACCCTGGACAGCGACTGTCGGGTTTTTTTTGTTAAACCTTAATTTTTTAAGCGAGGCGATAAGCGCGTACATTCCTCCCATCCCCGTAGCCTCTTTACGCCCTTCTGATCCGCCTTTATCGACCGGTTTTCCCGTAACTACCGCAATCCCGTCCTTACCGTTTTGTTTTGCGTACTCGCTAGCTACCCAAGCCATAATTTTAGGATTTGTGTTGACGTCGGGGGCCGGAACATCTTTATGTGGGCCGATAACATCTTTGATTTTACGTGTAAAAGCCCTTGTTAGTCTTTCTAGCTCTCCTTCCGATAAGGTTTTCGGATCGACTTCGATCCCGCCTTTTCCCCCGCCGAACGGCACGTCGATAAGCGCATTTTTCATAGTCATCCAAAAAGAAAGGGCTTTCATTTCATCCAAATTTACTTGCTCGTGATACCTGATCCCGCCTTTATACGGACCCAAAATATTATTGTGCTGGATCCTAAATCCCCTAAAAACTTTTATTTTCCCGTCGTCCATTTTTAAAGGAAGAGAAACCTCAAGAATCCTGTCATGGGATTTTAAAAGGGTAAGGAGCATGTCGTTAAGCGAAATCTTGTCAGAAGAGCTTTTTAATTCGACAAGCGATCTTTCCCACGGATTGTTATTTTTTTTCATAACAAAATATTTTACCACAAAAAAGATTATAAATTCTTCTTCTAATTTGCGGGGGTACAGCGAAGAGTCGGGTCTTCACCTGATGAAATACATTGGCTAGTTGTAACGCAACAATCGCTACTTAATACGCATATCCCTCCGTCCGGAACGCAAACCGGGGTCGGGGTGGGGACAGAAGTCGGGGTCGGGGTTGGAATAGCTGTCGGGACGGGCGTATTCGTCGGGACAGGAGTATTAGTCGGGACAGGCGTGTTTGTCGGCGTCGATGTAGGTGCGGGGGTATTAGTCGGCGGAGGAGGATTGCAATAAAACTGCAGTGTCGGGGAGAACGGAGAGAAAGTATTACACGACGAACACGTTGAATAAGCCCATTGCGCGTAATAAGTCTGTCCCTGGTTGAATATATAGCCGCTCGTGTATGTTTGAGATCCGGGGTTATTCGGATTTGAGGGAGTCGTCGTGTTATTTACCATTTGATTTCCACCCCCTGAATTACCGACATTAAACAGAAACTGTTGGGCGCTTGGAACGACAGAATTATTGTTAAAAGTAAACTGCACTTGCCACAAACCGTTGCTTTGTCCAACACAATTATTGGTAAGGTTACCGGAAGGGGGAGCAGGGGGTTGGGTTTGGGCGTTGATAGTTAAAATTTCGTTAGCCGCCGGTGCAGCAGCCGTGATTATCTGAGAAGATGTCGTGACCTGTCCGTTTGTCACAAGATAAGCTTGCATATCGTAAGACACCCCGTTTGCGGCTTGGTTCCAATTCCAGGAAGCGCTGTCTGCGATCGGGATTCCTGTTAAAACGGTGTTAAATTGGGACGTCCCGGTCTGGCGGGTCGCGATCGAATACGAACTATTTTGCGGAATAACACCGTTGTGGTTTATGATTCCCGAAAGAGAAACCAATGTTTGCCCGCCGGCCGGAGGAGCGATCGTGGAGTTTATCCTTAAGACCTCGTTATAAGCAGGAGCTGCTGTAGTTAAAATTTTAGACTGGGAAACAGTCGCGCCGTTTACGATTAAATAGGCTTGAATGTCGTATGTTACACCAGAATTTGCCTGGTTCCAACTCCAAGTAGTGCCGTCTGTTGCGGCGAGTCCTGTTACAACGGGCGAAAATTGGGATATTCCGCTTTTGCGGGTCGAAATATTAATCGACGCACCGGCCGGCACATAACCGTTCAGGTCGATCGAGCCGGAAAGAGCTACTTTTTGGGGATTTTGGACAACGGCGTTCGAATTTATTCTTAATACTTCTCCGTCTGCGGGCGCAACCACGACCTGCGAATCCGACTGGCCGATTTTATTTGTGCCCTGCATTAAAAACGCCTGAATTTCATAAGCTGTACCTTTTTGCGAACCGTTCCAGCTCCAAACCGCCCCGTCGATCGGAACAATTCCGGAAATGACCGTAGCGAAATTTGAATCACCGATTTCACGCGCCAAAATAGAGATCGTAGATCCTTGCGGAACTGCACCGTTTAAATCGACAGAGCCGGAAATCGAGGTTAGAGACGTCGAACCGACGCCGGCAACAACGGCTTTATTCGTCCCTTTGTTCCGAAAATATAAAATACCAAAAACAAGCAGGATTATTATGATTAGGACTACGCCGATACCGATCGCGGTTACATATTTTTCCTTCCCACTTACAGGATTATTCGGATTTTCGTCCATTAGTAAAAGTATTAATCTAAAAAATTATTTTGTCAATGGAGATTATTGATATCAATTTCAAGCGTCTCTTTTGCAAAAAAGCACGCTGTCTTTATTTTTGGTATAATTATTGTGCCGCTTGAGGCGGTTTTTTTATTTATGAAAGATATTAGAAACGTTGCGATTATAGCCCACGTCGACCACGGAAAAACGACGCTTGTCGACGCGCTTTTAAAACAATCGAAAACAAAATTGAGTAAGGATACCCAAGGGAAGCTCATAATGGACAGTAACGAGCTAGAACAGGAACGCGGGATCACCATTTTTTCCAAAAATGCATCCGTTATCTGGAATTCCACAAAGATAAATATTATCGACACTCCGGGCCACGCCGATTTCGCAGGGGAAGTCGAAAGGGTATTAAAAATGGCCGACGGATGTCTTTTGTTAATCGACGCAAAAGAAGGACCGATGCCAAGGACGCGGTTTGTTTTAAAAAAGGCGCTCGAGATGAAACTAAAAATAATCGTCGTTATAAATAAAGTCGACAGACCCGACGCGAGAATTCCTTACGTATTGGATAAAACCCTTGATTTATTTTTTGAGCTAGGGGCAGACGACATAACAGCTGATTTTCCGATTGTCTACACGAGCGCCAAATTGGGAGTCGCAGGAGAGAATGAAAATTTAAATGAAATGAAAGATATTTCCCCGGTTTTTGACGCAATTTTAGAACACATTCCCGCACCTTCTGGAGATATTAATAAGCCATTGCAAATGATGGTCGCGTCGATCGGAAACGATTTGCACAAAGGGAGGATCGCGATCGGAAGAATCTATAACGGAAGCATAAAAAACGGGCAGGAAGTTATGTATATAAATAGAATCGGGGAAAGCGAAAAATATAAATTGACTTCTTTAATGACGTACCTTGGGCTCGACCGGGTCGAAACACAGTCCGCAGGTGTCGGAGATATTGTCGCCGTAACCGGAATTCCAAATGCGACTATCGGGGAGACTATCACGGATATATTAAATCCGACCGCGTTACCTGTTATCGATATCGAGGAGCCGACGATACAGATTAAATTTATCGTTAACGACTCCCCGTTTGCAGGACGAGAAGGGGAGTTTAAAACCGGAAGAGAAATCAGGGCACGTCTTTACAAAGAATTAGAAACCGACGTTGCGTTAAGAGTGGAGGACGATACTGCAGGTGGTGGCTGGGTCGTTTCGGGAAGGGGAGAATTACACCTGGCAATATTAATCGAAAGATTACGACGCGAAGGTTATGAATTTCAAGTAGGACGGCCGAAAGTTATCGATAAAACAATTAACGGCGAAAAGTTAACTCCCTACGAAAAAGTTTTTATCGAAGTTCCCGATGAATCGAGCGGAATAGTCATGCAAAAAATGCTTGCACGGCACGCGGAGCTTCAGGATATGAAAGCCGACGGAAATATTGTCTTTATGGAATTTATCGCGAGCACAAAAACTTTGTTTGGATACCGAAGCGAATTTACAACCGATACACGGGGCTTAGGGATTATGGATATAAGCTTTTATAAATATGATGTTGATAAAGGTTACACGAGCCAAAAAGAACAGGGTTCGCTCGTCGCCTACGATTCAGGCGTCACAAATCTTTACGGACTAATAAATACCCAGGACAGGGGAACTCTTTTCATCGGCCCTGCAGTCGAAGTTTATAAGGGCCAGGTAATCGGGCAAAACGCAAGGGAAGAAGACATAAAAGTAAACGTATGCAAAACAAAACAGCTCACGAACAACCGCTCAAAAGGGGAGGGAGTTTCCGAACATTTTGACACCCCAAAAATTATGGATTTGGAAGACGCGCTAGAATACATCGGAGACGATGAGTTGGTCGAAGTTACGCCTAAAAATATACGGATAAGGAAAATAATTCTTGACGAAATCGAAGAGAGAAGAAAAAAATCCCAAGGAATTAAATAAATTCTACTCAATAAACGTCAATGCGACGCCTTTTTTGTTTACCCGTCCTGTCCTTCCGATTCTATGGATATAATCTTCGTACGTTGCGGGCATATCATAATTAATAACGTGGCTCACGTTTTCTATATCCAAACCGCGGGACGCGACGTCTGTCGCTAAAAGTATTTTAATTTCGTCTTTTTTAAATTTATCAAGCGTTTTTTGCCTCTGGTTTTGGTTTTTATTTCCGTGAATCGCCCCCGCCTTAAAACCTCTTTTAATAAGTTCGTTTGTAAGCCTTTGTATTCCCCATCTTGTCCTCCCAAAAATTAGAACTTTGTCAAAACCTTCTTGTATTAATAAATCATGTAGCTGGTCTACCTTTTTATGTTTGTCCAAAACTTTAACCACGCTTTGATCAATATTTTCCGTTATGTCCTGCTCCTTAACAGACACAGTAACCGGATCATTTACAAATGTTTTAATAATTTCCTTAACTTTTGACGAAATTGTCGCGGAGAAAAAAAGCGATTGGCGATCAGATGGAAGAAGGGAAATAAAATATTTAATATCGTTAATAAAGCCTATATCGACCATCCTGTCTGCCTCGTCGAGAACGACGCTTCTAAACTGAGACAGATATAAATTATTCCTTTGGATAAGGTCTTTTATGCGACCCGGCGTCCCGATAACAAAATTAAAATTCTGCCTAAGATCGTTTTGCTGTCTTCCTGCGCTCATTCCGCCGATGCAAAGAACTGTCCTTATCCTTAAACCCTTTGCAAAACCGCGTAATTCTTCGTAAATCTGTAATGCTAATTCGCGGGTCGGAGCAACGATTAAAACCTTTTCCGTATTGTTATTAAAAACCTTATTAACAAGGGGAATAAGAAAAGCCGCAGTTTTTCCCGTTCCGGTATTTGCTATGCCGATCACGTCTCGTCCCGAAATAATGCTTGGGATCGCCTTGTCCTGAATCGGCAATGGGGATGTATAACCCTTATATAAAATATTATCCTGTAATTGTTTAACGAGAGGAAAATCGACAAAGCCGTTACTCGGAACATACTGTTCCTCTTTGTATGCTTCTTTTCCTTTTTTTTGGATCTCGACCGACCGGATTTGCCTCGTAAGTTCGATGTTCGGCTGTGCCGGTTTAAAAGGCTTTCTCCTAAATCTTCTGTGAGTATTACGTATATACATATTTGTCTGTGTCGATTAAAGAAATAAAACTGCTTAAATAAAACTGGATGTCGTGAGAGGAAAAAGATACCTTTTTAAAAATGAATTTCTGAGGTTATTTATCTTTATCTTGTCTAAAAACGGTCCAAATTAAGCAGATTTATTACTTTAATCTGCAAACTCTGCAAGAAGTATAGCACAAATGGCGGTCAAAAGCAAATAACTATAGGGTAGATAAATAATCAGCCTCTTTTTAGTATAATCTACTTATGGACGCTTTTAATGTAAAAATCGACGGCAAAATTCTTGATTATCGTTTGGGCAATAAATTGGATATTGATGAGGTTAAATCGTATTTTGAGAAAAAATATGATGTTGAAAAACTTTGGCAGGAAACAAGACATGTCGTGGGGTTTTTGAAAAAAGGGGATTGTGAACTTTTTTTAAAACTTTCGACGACCGAAGGGATTAGCGCCGTTACTAAAATTGAACACGCTTGGAATGAGGAATTTAATAATTTAGCATCAAGATCTCAAAAATTTTGGGTCCCGAAAAATTTCGACACGGGATATTTTGGTAATCTTTTTTATTTAATTACTGATCTGTTCACTGGTAATAAACTCTGCGAGAGAATCGACGATAAAACAATTTCCGGTGAACTCAAAAAAAGCATCGACGATATTATCGAATTTTCCGAAATCATCCAAAACCTGAACATTAATGTTTTAAATTATGATGAAAATCTAAACTACGTAGATCGATTTATAAACAAAAGCGTCCATAAGTAGATTATACTA
>JAMCZG010000065.1 GCA_023485715.1 Patescibacteria group bacterium | reverse complement strand
GTCCACCCAGGGGTAGATTCCTACGCGTTACTCACCCGTCTGCCGGTTATCTTGCGACCCCCTTGACTTGCATGCTTAAGGCACGCCGCCAGCGTTCATCCTGAACCAGGATCAAATTCTCAAAAAAAATTAAACGTTCCTACCACTTTCTGATTACCAGGTTTGATAATTAGAAAGTTGCTGTCAAACAACTTTTCAAAGTGCTTGTTTCTTGCCGATTTTGAATAAAAAATCCCGCCGAAGGCGGGTTATGTATTCCCAAAAACCTTGGCAAGAAAAACTCACATACCAAGATACATTATAGTTTAATTTGTGGATTTGTCAAGGTTTTTTTCATTACTTCATACAAAACAATTCCGAGTGAAACCATAACATTCAGCGAAACATTCACTCCCCACATCGGAAGTTCCACTATTTGGTCTACGATATCAAGAACTTCTTTCGAAACTCCTGTCGTTTCGTTTCCGACGACTAAAGCAATCGGAAAATTATAGTCCGCTTTATCATAGGGAATGCTCTTTGAATTTTGCTCAACCGCAATAATTTTAAGATTTGAAACTTGATTTTTGAGATTTGAGATTGCAGATTTCACATCTGCAACGTATTCCCATTGAACCCATTCCGTCGTGTTGATCGAAGAAGTTCTTGATATCGTATTCGGCGGTGTCTCCGTCTGTCCGCAGAGTATTACCTTTTTTGCAGCGACCGCATCTGCCAATCTAAAAATCGCGCCGACATTATAAGTGTCTAAAACGTTATCTAAAATAATATAAATCTCGTTTTTTTTAATTTTCTTAATATCTTCGATTTTCGGCAAAGTTGTCCTGAGTTCGCTCGCTTTCAATTTCATCCGTTGATTATACTAAAATGGCAACCTTAAAGTCCAAAATCAAGAGTGAGTGAATAAAATTTTAAGGAATTGCTGTTGGGATCGGTGTAATTGTCGGAATTTCTCCGCTATCCAGAATGCCTTGGGTTTTTTCAAATTCGATCGCTGCTTTTTGAGCGTTTTCCAAAGCCTCTTTAACTTGTTCCATCGCAGTCGTTTGTGCCCCTAAAAGCCTAGTTTGTTTTTCTTTTTCCTGAAGCAATAATTGTTCTTGGGTTTGTATTAGTGCCTCATTTTTTTGTTGAATTGTTTTACTTAACGCTTCTTCGCGTTTGACTAGCATCTGTTCCGACGCCTGTGTCGCCTGCTCATTAAGTTCGTCGATCTGTTCCTGAAGTAATTTTACCGAGTCTATGGTATTACGGACTTCGGACCTTATTCTTCTTGCCAAATCATATCTTATTTCATTGTCTAAATCGGCAAGCATCAGTGAATCTTCTACGATAATTTTCGACGCAAGGAGCGATTCCTGAACGCTCTCGATTCTTGCCCTTAGTTCACCCGTTGTCTGTAATTGCAATTGATCTAAAACTTCCTGTTTTTCTTTTATACTGTCGTTTACGGATTTAGCGAGTTTAGAAACATTCTTACCCCGCATCTGGGCCTGATTTATTTCATTTGCCGCCATCTCAAGGTTGCTTTCTATTCCGTCGAGGGTCAGTTTTATTCCCGGCTTGTTATTTCTCGCCAGCATAAACCGAAGCTCTGCAAAGCGCTCTCCTGCAATATCTTTATAGATTTCTGCTTTTGTTTCGGATTTAAATGCCGTATAAATCCGGGTTGCTTGTTTTAATTGATCGAGGAAAAAAAGCGGACTGTCCGGAAGTATAAGACCCGGCCCTTCAACTGTCGGCGGAATCGAAAGTTTTTGAGAGGTAGTTGCGACGCCTAAAATTTTTGCATGCCGGTTTGCCAAAACTCTGGGCACAAACAAAAAGTTAAAAGAGAGAAATAAAATGAAAGAAAAAATAAAAACCCTGTATTTTTTTCTCACAACTATATTGTGTCTTAATTTTACTAAAATTGTCAAGTCCTCGAAGACGCAGACCCTTTTCAAATCGCTCCGTGAGCCGTGTATGAATAATACTGAAAAGGCGAATGGGAAGATTAGTAGGGTCAAGTCCTACCAAAAAACTTGACACGTCTTGACTTAATTAGTCTATAATAAATTTTATGACAGCAACAGGTCACGCGATAATCGGGGCTGTTATTGCAGCAAAAATCGGCAATCCGGAACTCGCCGTCCCTATCGCTTTTGCCTCCCATGTCCTGGCAGATTTAACTCCTCACTGGGACCTGGGGACAAACGGAAACGCGAGAAAAGACAAACATATTGTAGCTAAAACCGCTGTCGATATTTCTGTCGGCTTTGTTTTGTCTTTTATTATGCTTACTTTTCTTTTTCCAGGCACTAATCTTTATTATGCTTTTTTTATAATTATAACAAGTCAACTTTTGGATTGGATTACTATGCCGTATATATTTTTTTACGTCCCTCCTTTTACCTGGTTTTATAAATTTCAAAAAAAATTTCATTGGGAGATGGACAAGCCCTGGGGAATTATTATACAAGCCATAATCCTTATTTTGATAGTTATTCTCGCAAAAATCTACTAATTTGACACACACTCTAATTTTTTGAAATACTAAATTCATGACAGAAAAAATCGAGGAAAATATTTCCGAGGTGGCAAGCCAGACAGAAGTCAAGCCAGAAGAAATAGAAAAAAATTTCGAATCCGTAAAGCCCCCAGCCCCCAAATTCCCTCTGATATTAAAAATATTAATACCTGTTTTACTAATTATCGTAGCTGTCGTTCTTATTATCGTACTAAATCCCTTTAAAAAACTCGCTAGCATATCTAGTAAACCAACCCCAACTCCTACAAAAGCCGTACCAACCCCTACACCAACGTCCGTCTATAATTCCTGGAAAACCTATAAAAACGAAGAGTACGGCTTTGAATTTAAATATCCTCCTACGGGAATAATCTATGGGGAAAATACAGATGAAGATAAAGAAACACAGAAAGAATGCGGGAAAGCAATTAAAGAAGGAGATTCTGAAATAACTGTCGATAACTTTTACACCATACAGGTTTTGAATTGGACCGATACGATCGACCAGTATCTATTAGTAAAGGGTGCAAAAGACAAATACGATTTTTCCGAAATTAAGAATTCAAACGCCGACGAGGCCGTAAAAGTCGGAGATATTAAACAAGGACTCGAGCTTACTTCTGTCGGATATCCACCGCTCATGTATATTCCGGCGATCTATAAATACAACAATAAATTATTCGTTATTTCGCAAGTACAAACCCCTAGAAATACCGGAGGATGTTTGCACCCGATACTTGTCGATCCTGCGAAATATCAGGATTCAAAAAATGAAAAATGGGACATCGCAAAAACATTTAAATTCTCAAAACCGACTCCATCATTTAAAACATACACAAATGATAAATATGGATTTCAAATCACTTACCCATCAAGAGGGGTTATTGCTGGTGGAAATGAGACTATTATTTATTCTGAGGGCGAATGCGGTAAATACATTAAGGAAGCTGAGCCTAGTGATAAATCGGTCAAGACTGAAATAGCCTTTGACAATTTTTTTAGCATTCGCATCATTGATTGGAATAAATCGATTAACGATTATGTTAAAGAAAAAGGCAGAGAGAATTTCTATGATCTCCAGCCGATTAACGGTTCTAATGCTGATGAGGCAATAGAAATAAAAGGAGTAAAACCTGATGCGCCAAAAGAAATATTATGGGGTGGATTAGATTATGTAAAAGACATTTACAAGAAAGGTAATAACTTATTTATTATTATGTCCAATCAAAATTATCTTAATAACGGATGTATTTCACCGTCGATGGTTGATCCGGTAAAGTATCCTGGAATCAAAAATGATAACTGGGATATTTCGACAAATTTTAAATTTATAGATCAAGGACAAACAAACAATTGTGTCGATAAGAATACTAATGCAAAGATGAGTTACGCGGAGGGTTATCAAATCGCTCAAAAAAGCGTTTGTGTTCAATCGGGGAAATTAAAAGAAAGTCATATTTGTAACGAAAACACAGGCACTTGGTGGATAGATTTAGACCCATCTGAACCGAAATCAGGGTGTAATCCGGCTTGTGTTGTCGACGTAAATACTAAAAAAGCGGAAGTAAATTGGAGATGCACCGGTTTGCTACAACAATAAAATGGAAAATCAGCAAATAAATCAAAATCAGGAAATTGTTCAAACACAAACAATCTCTTCGGAAATTAATAAACCCCCGCGAAACTTTCCATTAAAATTTATGCTCATATTCATCGGAATTTCTTTTTTAATCGCATTTGTAGCGGGAGGATTTATGCTCGGAAATTATAAAACCCAAAAAAAATCTGTTTCCCCGACTCCGACAGCAAAAATTTACCCATCAGTTAGCCCCATTACAACTGCAAATTGGAAAAACTACGATGCGCAAAAATTTGGGTTTTCATTTAAATACCCATCGGGTTTCAGTTTAACTGAATTACCGGATGACGCCGCCGTAATAATTAACCATAATATCGTTTTTTATAAACAACTGGGAAATATTCCAGCAGATCAATGCAAAGGTGATTGTCCAATAATAACAAATAAAAAAGATATGATAATTAACGGTTATAAGACCGTAAAATATAACGGTTATACCGGAGCTGTCGGCGGAAATATCCCCCAATCATATATAAAATACGAAGTTCAAGATCCAAAAACTAAAAACATTTTTTCGATCACCCTATACGAACTTCCAATTTTGGATGATACTAAACAGGCAGAGCAATACTCTGCTGACAGAAAAATTGGAGAAATTAACGAAAGCGATAAAAAAATCTTAGACCAAATCCTCTCCACCTTTAAATTTACCGCTGAAAACAGAGGAGTTGTTTGCGCGATGGACGCAAAGCAGTGTCCCGATGGAAGTTGGGTTGGACGAGAGGGTCCGAATTGCGAATTTAAGCCTTGCCCTTAGTTTTTTCTTTTGTTTCTTCTTTTTTCTCCTGAGGATTTTTAAGATCTTCCAGTTTCCATGTTGCAAAGTCGCATTTTGGATAGTTTGAGCAGCCGTAAAAAATTCTACCCTTTCGGGTTTTTCTAACAATCACGTTTCCCCCGTCTTTCGGACATTTAAAACCGGTTTCCTGGATAAACGGCTTTGTAAAATCGCATTCAGGAAATTTAGAACACGATAAAAATTTTCCGAATCTTCCGATTCTAACAACCAAAGGCGCTCCACATTTTTCGCATTTCTCGTCCGTTTTTTCGACTTCGATTTTTACCCTTTTTGCGTCTTTAACTTTTTCGAGTTTTTTCTCAAACGGCTTATAAAATTCTTTCATCATCGGCTCCCAATCCCGTTTGCCATCTGCGATTTCGTCTAATTCGTCTTCCATTTGTGCTGTAAACGGGATATCGTCGATGTCGGAAAAATTGTCGACCAAAAATTCGTTTACCGCGTTTCCAACCGTCGTCGGAACAAATCTTCCTTCTGTTCTTTCGATATAGCGTCTTGATTCTATAGTCGAAACGATCGATGCATAAGTCGACGGGCGGCCGATCCCTTTTTCTTCCAAGGTTTTAATAAGAGATGCGTCGTTGTATCTTGGAGGCGGCGGTGTTTCATGAAATTCCTTATCAGCGCTTACGAGTTTTAATTTTTCCTGCGCTTTAAATTCCGGAAGCTTAGTGTCTGAAAGCGCTTGAGGATTCACCTTTAAATACCCTTCAAAAACTAAAACCGACCCGTTTGCTTTTAATTTATAAACGTCTTTAGAACCGGTCGTATCAACAAGTACGGTCGTCGATTCTGTAATCGCGTCTGCCATTTGCGATGCAACGGCGCGCTGCCAAATTACTTCGTATAATTTACCGAATATTCCCCCTAAATCTTTAGTTACAGTCGAGACAGTCGTAATAACTTTTGTCGGGCGAATCGCCTCGTGCGCTTCCTGTGCGAGCTTCTGCTTTGCGGTATAAACCCTCGGGTTTTCGGGTAAATATTTTTCCCCGTATTCATTCTTAACAAAATTAATAATCGACTTTTGCGCGGAAACCGCCATTACAACAGAATCTGTTCTGTGATAAGTAATGTATCCCTCTTCGTATAATTTTTGGGCGATACTCATCGTTTTTCGTCCGTTTAGACCCAAACGTCTTGCTGCGTCCTGCTGTAAAGTTGATGTTGTGTATGGCGCCTGGGGCGATCTTTTCATTTCCTTTTGAATGACTTCCGAAACGACAAATTGATCTTTTTTTAAATCGTCGACAATTTTCTTTGCCTGAATTTCTTTTCCCAGAATTGTCTTTGATATAGTATATTCTCCGTCGTATGTGCTCTTCCGATCTTGCGATTCAATTTTTTCATTGTTTATTTCGATCAACTCAAATCTGATTACATCCTTTCCTGTCTTTTTTAAGTCTGCAAAAATTGTCCAGTATTCCTCTTTTTTAAATTTTTCGATTTCTTTTTCTCGCTCAACAATTAATCGGAGCGCCACCGACTGAACTCTGCCTGCAGACAATCCCCTTCTTACTTTCCTCCACAAAAGGGGCGAGAGTTTATAACCCACTAAACGGTCTAAAACCCTTCTTGCCGTCTGCGCGTCAACTAAATGACTATCGATCGAACGCGGACTATTAAGCGCTTCCTCGACCGCTTCTTTTGTAATTTCGTGGAACACTATTCTTTTAATGTTGTCTTTTTTTGATTTAATTAGGTCTTTAACGTGCGCCGCGATCGCTTCTCCCTCCCGATCGGGGTCTGTGGCGAGAATAATTAGGTCCACTTTTTTAGCCAAAGTTTGGAGTTCCTGGACAACATCGCTTTTATCCGGAATTAATTCGTACAAAGGTTTAAAATTATGTTCTACGTCTACACCGAGCGTGCTTTTGGGCAAATCTAAAACATGCCCCATCGAGGCTTTTATTTTGTAACCGTTGCCCAAAAATTTTCCGATCGTTTTTGCTTTTGTCGGGGATTCGACAACAACCAAGTTATTCATGCTATTTATTTAGTTTAATGTAATTCGTTCGATGTTTGTCAATAAGGAAAATAAAATTATACCATCGATGTCAAGTCTTAAATTTTTAACTTATAATCGAATATGCTCCGTTATTTAAATTTGTTATAAACCCTTTTATTTCCATCATCGAAAGTATCGACCCGAGTCTTGACGGATCAATTTTTGTTTTTCTTACAATCTGATCAAACCCCAAATTCTCGTTCTGCAAAAGTTGAAGTATTTTATTTTCTTCTTCCGTATCCCCTTTCTTAAATCTTAAATCGTAATTCTTAAATCTTGGTATTTGAACTTTGAGTTCGCTTAAAATATCATCTATTGATGTTACGAGTTTTGCTCCCCTTTGAATTAATTTATACGGACCTTTTGATAAGTTTGATGTTATCGGACCCGGTACTGCAAAAACTTTTCGTTTGAACTCGAACGCGTAATCTGCGGTAAGAAGGGCGCCGCTATCCTCTGCTCCTTCTGTCACCAAAACTCCCTGAGAAAGACCAGCAATAATTCGGTTTCTTCTCGGGAAAGAACCTTTAGACGGCGGTTCTCCGATCGGAAATTCCGAAACAACCGCACCGTATTTTTCGACAATACTATTATATATAGCCTTATTCGACAAAGGGAAACATAAATCAACACCACTTCCTAAAACTGCGATCGTTTTTCCATTACTTTCGATCGCGGTTTTATGGGAAACCGCGTCCACCCCAAAAGCAAGCCCGGAAATTATCGTAAAATTTGCGTCGACTAATTTTTCTGTAAACTGTTCTGTTACCTCTTTTCCGTATTGTGTTATTTTCCGTGTCCCCACAATCCCGATAGTTTTTTCATTTTTGAAAGTTTTGATATCTCCTTTAAAATATATTAGAAACGGCGGATTTTTTATCTGTTTTAAAAGTTTCGGATACTCTTTATCGGTTAAAACGAGAAATGAGACTTTTTTAGATTTTAATTTATCCGAATATTTTTTGACCGAAAATTTTTTTTTAAATTCCTCAAACTTTGTTGTCAGTGATTCTCCAACTAATAATTTTAAATCTTTTGAGCTTGCATTCCACGCT
>JAMCZG010000005.1 GCA_023485715.1 Patescibacteria group bacterium | reverse complement strand
ATGTGATGTGTGGAATGTTTTTATACGGAATCCTTAATGTTCGATCTCTCAGAAGAAATAAAAAGACCTTAGTCAGAATCCCTAAAAGCGTTGCCTTATAAAGGTAATTTACTTTTTAATAAAACCACGTCTTTTAGCGGAAATAATATTTTTCCTGTACCAAAAACATTCCACACATCACAGACTAAACAATTTTTTTTTGCATTTTTAATAATTTTTTTTATATCCAGTCTTTTGTATTCATTATGATTTGTTCCGATAAAGATTAAGTCCGCATTTTCTACAGCCTTGTATACGTCCTGTTCGATCTTTTGATGCTGATATTCTTTTGTGTAAGGATCTTGGAGTGTTACATTTGCCTGTTCTCGAAACAATGCTTTTCTAACTTTAAAACTTAATGATTCTCTGATATCGTCGATTTCGGCTTTAAAAGCCATCCCTAAAATCGTAACTTTTTTATTCTTAAGTTGTATAACATTCTTTACTTTTTTTACTAAAAAAAGCGGAATCGACTCGTTAATTTTCCAACTCGTCGAAATAAGATCGCCGAACGGCAAATCGGAGATAAGAAAAAAACCGTCTTTAAAAAGACAGGGACCTCCAGTAAGTCCAGGAGAATTTAAACCGCCTCTTGTATATCCAAAATTAACTAAATTAATTATTTCGTGTATATCTCTTTTATGGCTGTCTGCAAGTACCATAAATTCATTGGCGATTGCAAGATTTATATATCTATACATGTTTGTGAAGAGCTTTGCCAACTCTGCCGAGATATCGTCGCTGATTATAGTTTTAACGCCGATTTTTCTGAATAACTCTTGCGCTTTTATGCTGCTTTTTCTGTCTAGTCCTCCGATCATTTGCGGAATTGTTTCGATCTCCCGAATCGCCCGACCTTCTGCAATTCGTTCGGGACAGAAAGCGAGAAAAAAATTTTTGCCGATTTTAAATGAATTTAAGTCCTCAAGCATCGATTTGACATATTGTGTTGTTCCCGGAGACACTGTGCTTCTCAGTATTAATGTCTGTCCTGGCCGAAGAAATTGTCTCATCGAATTTACAGCGGCACATACCTGATCTAAAATAGGATTCATATTTTCGTCTATCGGTGTTCCGAGTGTCAAGATAATATAATCGCATTTTTCGATACAAGAATAATCAGGAGTAACTGTAAAATTTTTACCTATTACTTTTTTTAATATTTTTTTTGCCCCATCTTCCATAAAAGGCATTTTTCCTTTATTTATAAGCTCTGCCTTTATCGCATCTTTCTCGATTCCGTAAACATAAAATCCGGAATTCGCAAGAACTAGAGCGAGGGGGAATCCGACTCTTCCAATTCCAATAACTGCGACTAATTTCTTGCGGTTATTTTTTTTTATCATAAATTTTATATAACCAAATAACTGTTGTTAGATATATCATATTTTGTCGCCTAAACACAACACTTTGCAAAAAAAATTGAACGGCTTTATAATAAACGCCGTGTAAATGAAAAAAATTCTTATAACAGGAGGTACCGGGTTTATCGGAGCAGCGTTAACCCATGCTTTGGTAAAACAAAAAAAATCAGTCCGGGTTTTAGACGACGAGTCGCGGGGAAAATTAAAAAGACTCGAGGATATAAAAGCCAAATTCGAATTTATAAAAGGAGATATCCGCGACCCAAAAGTTGTTCGAAAAGCTTGCAGAGGAATATCTTCGGTTATTCATCTTGCGGCGATAAACGGCACTCAATTTTTTTACTCAAAACCGGATCTTGTTTTGGATGTCGGGATCAAAGGAATAATAAATATTATCGACGCAGCTAAAACAGAAGGAGTAAAAGAGAAGGAGTAAAAGAATTTTTTTTTTACTTCCAGTTCCGAAGTTTATCAGACTCCTTCTATAATCCCTACTCCCGAGAATATCCCCCTATCGATTCCCGATCCGTATAATCCCCGTTATTCATACGCGGGATCAAAAATAATAAGCGAACTAATCTTGATTCATCTAGGTAGTAAGTATTTTAAAAAAACCGTAATCGTTAGGCCACACAATATTTATGGTCCTGATATGGGAGAAGAACATGTAATCCCGCAGTTTATTCTGAAGATGCAACAATTTACCAAAAAGAGTAAGGATTCTATTAAATTTCAAATTCAAGGTTCTGGAAAAGAAACGCGGTCTTTTTTATTTATCGATGATTTTGTAAATGCGATGTTGTTAATTTTAAAAAAAGGAAAAAACCTAGAAACTTACAACATCGGCACCGAAGATGAAATTACGATAAAAAAAACTGCAGAATTAATCGCAAAAAACTTTAATAAAAAAATAGTAATTACACCAGGTAAAATTTCTTTAGGTAGTGTTGTTCGACGTTGTCCGAGTATCAAAAAAATAAAAAAACTCGGTTTTTCACCAAAAAACGACCTTTTTAAAGGCATAGAAAAAACAGTGAAATGGTATAATACACAGTACTTTAGTTAAGCTTTATGCGTATAAATAAACCATCTGCCAAAACTAAATCGAGCACTATCGTTAAAAATTGCCAGGTATGCAACAGCTCGCCTTTGGAAAATATAATTTTTTTAGGATATCTCCCGCCGGTGAACACGATGAGAGAAATTGGATCGAAGCCGATTGAAGAATCGAGTTTTCTTTGGCAGATCTTTTATTTTGTAAAAAATGTAAGCTCGTACAACTGGGTCTTATTGTAGATCAGCATATCCTTTTTCCAAAAGAATATCCCTATACCAGTAGCACCACAAAAGTATTAAGAGATAATTTTTCGGAACTATACAAAGAGTGCACAAAACTTATCGATTTAAAGTCAAACGATCTGGTTATCGATATAGGATCAAACGACGGAAATTTATTAAATAATTTTAAGAAAAATCACGAAGTGCTCGGAATCACCCCGGAAGATATCGGAAAAATTGCGATTAAGAATGGTATACCGACAATCTTGTCGTATTTTACAAAAGATGTTGTAAAACAAATTTTAAAAGAATACGGAAAAGCAAAAATTATAACGGCGACAAACGTTTTTGCGCACATGAAAAGCGTCCATGAAGTAATTGATAATACTCTAAAATTATTAAAAAATGATGGCGTGTTTATTTCGGAATCTCACTATCTAAATTTGTTTTACAACATCTTTTGTAAAATCACTCCAGTACGACACTATTTACCACGAACATCTTCGCTATTATTCTTTACACAGTTTACAATATCTGCTTGGCATGCATGGTCTTGAGATTTTTCACGCAAAAAAAATTCCGTCTCACGGCGGATCGATCCGGGTTTATGCTGCTAGAAAAAATAAGTATCTTATAAGAGAATCTGTAAATAAACTTCTCGACGAAGAAAAAGATAGTGTAATTTCAGAAAAAAACTTTTCCCGATTTAAAAAGAACGTTGTCTTATCAAAGCTTAAACTTAACTCGCTACTTTTAAATATCAAACGGAAGGGTAAAACTATTTATGGAATTAGTGCCCCATCCCGCGCAAGCACACTTATAAATTACACTGGCATCGACGACGGGGTCGTTGATTGTGTTCTAGAAATAAAAGGTTCGCATAAAATCGGAAAATATATTCCCGGAACGATTATTCCAGTTTTGGAAGAAACTAAGCTGCATAACGATAAAGTCGATTACGCAATACTTTTTTCATGGCACATCGCAGATGAGCTAATGCCCAAACTTAAACAAAAAGGTTTTAAAGGTGATTTTATTATTCCATTACCTAATCCCAAAATCATCCGCAATAACGAAATCAGCTAATTTTTTTACGGTATACGGTAAAACCGTCAGGCCCTGTTTTATCTTTATCGTAAATAATCGTTCCGGGAGCCTTTTTGAATTTGGAATTCCGTCGACTGGCCAGGCATCTTTGTCAAAAAATATAAATTTCGGTTTATATTTGATTATTCCGTTTAGCATCCGGATTCTTTTTTCTAGAGTTCCGCCAACGAACGGAACATCATATTCTGTCGGATTTAAACGGTCCGTAAACATATACATTATCGGCTCGTCATCAAAGAAAAATATATAATCTTGTTTTTCTGTATTTTTAACTACAAACGACTGGATAGAAGATATTTTTACCTTCTGACTGTTAGATATATAAATACTACCGACGCGAGAAGGATTGCTTATGGGCATTGCTACATACTTTGGCAAATTGAAAAGTTGTCTTATTTGTGGGTTATTTAAATAGATAAGCCTCAAAAAATATACACATATTAATAATATGAGTATTAGCGAAAGTAGACTATTTTTTTTAAAATTAGTGGACAATCTATTTAAAAAATATCCAAATGAAATAATAATCGGGGGTAAAACATAAAAAAAGTGACCGATGCCGTGCCTTGTTAAAAGTACAGAATACGTAAGAATCCCGTAGAGAGTAAAAAGGAAAAACTTATATTCCTGTTTATGAGTTTTATTTGTAAAAAATGTAAAAAACAAATAGAATATCGAAACAAAATATATAATAAGACTTTCATAAAGCAACATATCCTTAGAAAAAAAATATTTAAGACTCGATAATAAATCTTTTTTTCCTAAAATTGTTAAGGGGTTTGGGAAATTTTGTCCGTTTGGCGCACTAGAACCCGTCGAGGATATATATATATCTTTTGTAACCCTTATATAGTCTAATAACCATCCTTCACTGTAAGACCAGACAAAAAACAACACGCAAACCGTTAGTGCGCCTAATAAAAAAAATAAGTTTTGAAAAAAAACATCGATAATCTTTTTAGAAACAATGTATTGAAAAGTATAATGTATTAAAACTACTGTAAAAATAAATATTCCGAAATCCGAACTAACCAAAAATGTTACAACAGAAATAATACCGAGTAGAAAATTCCAAAATTTAGATTTAGTCGAATAGGCAACCATTAAAACATATATCGCCCAAAGACCCATCCCTTGCCTTAATATAGTGGCGGGGACCAATAAAAATACTAATAAAACGATTGTCTTATTTAATTTACTAAAACGGAATTCATCTAAAATAAAATAAATAGCGATAATTCCGACGGCGCTGCCAACCGTCAAAAAAAATCTTACCAAAAAAGCAGACGGAGAAAAAATTTTAAATAAAATGTAAATCGGGTAAACATGTAGTGGGCCATAGACAATGTATATGTCTTTATACATCTGTTTTCCTAAAAGCATGTAATTTGCCCAGGCTGCAAATTGTCCTTCGTCGATCGGGTTTAAATCGCCAAAAAAAATATTTCCTGCTGTCGACGTTCCCAGAAGAACTGAGGTAAGAAAGATGAAAAAAATTATGATTATTTTCTTTTGCATAACAAGATAAACCAAAAAAGTACGGTAAATATTGTTGTAAATATAAATCCGATGATAAAAAAGAACATGTCCTGTTGCTTTGGGTAATTATTAATGGTAAACCAATTAATAGATGTCGAAGTTTTCGAAACCGTAAAATGTAAGGGAAAATAATATGTAAACGAAATAAAAATAAGTACCGATAAAACAAACGCCGTTGCAAACACTAAAAAATGGGATTGCCATGAATATTTTTTTATTTTTTTTCTGATGTTCTCGATTAGCATTAAAATATAATCTTCTTTTGATATTTTGCGGAATATTAAGATAATAACAGCTGTAAAAGTAATCGAAGAAATAAAAATACCCACAATAAGAGAATAAGGCTTGTAAGAAAATTTAAGGGTGTGAATTCCTTTGGGGACCGAAACCTTTATAAACGGATCTGCGTTATGTATCGTTATTTTGTTTTCATCGATATAGGCTTCCCAACCGGGGAAATAAGTTTCTTTCAAAATAAATTCAGTATCTTTATTTGCTTGCAATAAAAAAAGAGATTCTTCTGGCGTCTGATAAATTATTTTTGAATTTCCTAAGAATTCACTATTTAAACTCTCCGGTAATGACCAAATAAAAATATTATCCTCGTTCCATATAGGCAAGAATTGTTCCTTTTCTGTTTCTTGTTTGTATAAAAGTTCCATAAACGGATTATTTTGCTCATCGGCCCACAGCGCGATGCTGTTTGTTGAAGACGCGTTTTTAGAATCAAATACAAACGTATATTTTTTAGACGTATCTAGCGTAACACTAAACGGAATTGTGAAATACATAAAATCCCTAATTTTTAAACAATCAACGGTTTCTTTTTTTATTTCCGTTTTATAATCGAATAGACTAACAGAAAACGTGCAGTTATTTTTTCTGTTAAAATTTGCCGTAAGAATTCGAATCTGTCGTAAGTTAGAATTACTCGGAGCAAATTCTATACTGATTGGCCTTGATGAAATAATCGAAGGTAGTATTTTTTTGTATATTGCCTGAACTTTCTGTTTTGCTAAGGTAATGTCGTAATCGGATATAACGTATTTTATTCCGAGTTTTTTAACATTCTCATAAGTTATATCGTCGGGATTTCCCCACTGGTTTTTTTTAGGAAAAATTTCGTCGAACTTTTTTTTATATCCTTCCACTTCCATTGCGTCGTAATTTTCAGCGTGAGAAATACCGTACATTAAATTGATATTTTCAGGGAGAACTGGATTTCCCACCTCTAATATACTGCCCTGCTCCAATTTTTTTAATTTCGAAACAAAAGATGGCTCGGGATAATAGTCTTTTTTATCTGTAAAAGGGTTATAATCCCAAAATAAAACAGCCGTTTGCAACAAAATAAGAATTATTATGAACGCTACTTTGTACATTTTCTCAAAATTAGAATAAATAACATATAAAAACAGAATAGTAGTAATCGATAAGAGAAGAATATGTTGGATAAAAAACTGAATAAAATTTTTTACTACGTCTGGACTTGATTTGGAATACAATAGTAAAGCGGATAAAGATAAAAACGTTAATAATAAAATAATAAAAATGATAAATTTAATTATTTTCTTCGTCGACGGGTATAAATTCTTCTTTGAAATTAATCGTTCAATGGTCAACGAAAACACCACGCATAAACCGAAACCAGAGAATCCGATGAAACGATGATTAGCACCGAGCCCGAACACAGGAAGAGTAGAAAGCAACGAGAATGGCCAAATGTTATAAACAATCGCCCATAAAACTAAAACAATACCGGTCCATAAACGGACCAAAAAGTTTTTTCTCAATACGAAAATTCCCAAAAAAGAAAAAGTTAGAACAATGGGTCCTACATATCCACCTAATCCACCTACCGATTCCTGAAAATTAGTAGAAGGATCGATATGCTTATAAAACTCTAGGTGCGGTGCGCCCAAAATGAAAGGAATAACGTTCAATACAAACGCCTTTATGGGGAGGAAAAATTCTCCTGGATGCGTCAAACGGTCTCTTAGGGCGTAACTATTTTTAAGATATTCAAAAAAGGGAACAAGCTGGAACGCTCCGAGTGAAAACCCGATTAAGATACTTAAAAAAGAATATTCAATTTTATTTTTTTGTTTCCATAATCGAGCAATTATATAAACTACATGCAAAATAAGAATATGGAAAAGTGTTTCAGGATGTCCTCCCAAAATCGCAAAAAAATAGGAAACAGAAATTAATAAATACCACCTGAATTTAAATTTTATATCAGAAAATATTTTTTCCGTGACAAAAAGCAAAAACGGAAAAAAAAGAAAAACGTTTGTGTGTGGCCACAGTAACCAAACGATCGGGAATGCAGAAAATGAAACCGTTGTGCTACCGATTAAGGAAGATGAATAAGAACATTTTAACGAACGTAAATACAAAAAAGTAAAAATAAATAATAAATATATTTTATACGCATGAATAAGAAACAAACCCTGATGCAACGGCAATAAATAATAAAAGATATTTACGGGAAAAAGAACCGATGTCTGCGGATTGGCAAAAAACGGAACTCCGCCCGAACTATGATCATTCAATATCGGGAAAGATCCTTCTAAAAACCTTTCTTTTGCATAGTGTCTCCATGGCTCAAATTGAAATACCGGATCAGCAAGTAGCGAATTTTTCGGGCGTTCCCACTTATCCGTACTAAAGCTAGGGATGTTTTTAAGAAGGTCTGTTGGCAAAAAATATCCGGGAACAAAAAATGAAATTGTAAAAATAAATATAAAAACAATAAAACCTAATATCAATGTTTTTCTTGTATTCATTATTTTGATATCTTAAAACTTTTAATAAATCCGCCAATTGTTCCAAATATAACGGCAAAATCCGAGGCGAATTGAAGTATCGGCAAGTATAAAAAGGCCAAGTAATTTCTAACATATTTATAATTCTTTAAAATAGACCACAAAATATATGTTAAAAAAAGCAATATTAAAATAATATACAAAATGCTTGAATTCGTTTTAAATGCAATTAGAACAAGACATATAAATACTAAGTATCTTAAAAAAATAAGGATTACTTTCGGCCGGAAAATTTTCGC
>JAMCZG010000060.1 GCA_023485715.1 Patescibacteria group bacterium | reverse complement strand
ACAGGGTACAAATAGAAGTATTTTTAAGATATGTATACGTTAAATCTCATTTATTAGAAATAAGTAATAATTTTATTGGTAAAATACAATTAATTGTTATGTAGGAAAACTAACTAGTAAGTTAAACTTAATATAATCAGATATGGAAGAGGAAAAAAGAGCTGAAATAATAATTGCTGATGCGATCCAAGAAGATATCCATGGGATAAGGAATGTCCAAAAAATTTCCTGGCTCGCAACATATCCAAATAGCGAATACGAAATAACATATGAGGATATAGAAAATAAATTTGCTCAAGACACCGCCGAACAATGGAAACAACGCATACAAGAAAATAGTAATTATTTTAATATACCCAATAAACATACTTTTGTAGCTAAAAATAACAATAATGAGATTATTGGTTTTTGTGTTGTTACGAAGGAAGAAGATGCCGGACACATTAATACGTTTTATGTGTTACCAAATTATCAGCGTAGAAATATAGGTAAACAATTAATGGATCGTGCATTATCATGGCTAGGTTCCGATAAAGATATTTCTATTAATGTAGCTTCCTATAATGAGACCGCTATTAAATTTTATGAACGATTCGGTTTCGAAAAAAGCGATAATGATATAAAAGATCCAGAAGCTATTTTACCTTCTGGTAAAGTAATACCTGTAATAGAAATGGTAAAAAAACACAGATAAAAAAATTAAAATAGTAAATTGCATCATATATAATTTGCTATTTTTGTTGTTTTAATAATATAATATGTTTGAAATTTTTTAAACGATGTTAGGAGAAATTCCCTTCACTAACCCAGATAATATATCTTATTCTGATCCTATCAATGGCATTACCTTATCAAAAGAAAGACTGCAAGAAGAAAGAAGAGTTACTCTTGGAGGATTGGTTAGAATTGGATACATGGATCTAGCTCCGCGTAGAGGTAAAACCAATGAAACAGTTCTCTATTATTCTCAACGATTTATAGACTTCATGGGCCAACCTAAGGCACGAGAACATTTTATGCCGCCAATAGATAATTTGCAACAATTAACTAGATACATTTTTGGGAATGACAAAATTTTTTTTGTCGGCGTAAACATGGATGGATATGCGATGTGTGGAGGAATCATAGAGAGATTAGGCAGGAATGGGATAATTACTATCATGAAGCTTGCGGTGGGACCAGATTTCCAGACCGGAGCCAATCAAGAACCAAATCTTGTCGCAGAACAGTTTGTTTACGCACTCTTAAATTATACATTTGCATCCTCGATTTTTAAGCCAGATGAACCAAGGCAAGTGTTTATAGGCCATATTGCAGAACTTGAAGGATCTGAAAAAATGGAAAAGCTGGAAAAAAGGATGGGATTTACACCTTTAAATCAATTTAAGATGCACGCTCATTGGCTCCGGTCTGGAAAAAACCCTCCGTGGTTTGGAAAAATAGTATTGGGAGGCAAACTGACGGAAGAACAGTTCTATGACAGATTTAAGAACCATGTTGAAAGAGAATTTAGAATAGCTCAGGGAGCTCAAAAAAAGCCGCTCGTACTTGCGACGATATCAGAGACTGAATGGGAATCGAATAAGAATGCTATTGCTGCAAGACTCGTAAAAAAACATCTCTTTTTTGATCCAGAAATAGGCCTTTCTCATGATTTATCTCATAGATCTTAGTAATCTAATCTTTGGGGTTGACAAAGGTTTTTTTAAAATCCTATAATGGTACTTACTTTAAATGAGACGAATGTCCAAAAAAACTGCCAAGAAGTTCGAACCCCAGGAGATCGAAATCGAAGAAACTCCGACGATTCAATCAAAATTTAATAAAAAATTATTAATATTTCCCCTTCTTCTGCTTTTGGTACTCCTGGGTGTGTTTATTAAAATAACAATCGATAAAAACAACATGACACAGTTTAAAACCAAAACGCTTCCGGATCTGGTTAAAAAAATTGTCAACGATCCCAGCGCAAAAATAAATATCACAAACGTCAAAGAGAGTAACGGCGTTTACGAATTTACACTCGAACTCGGTACCGGCGCAAATACCCAAAAATACACTTCTTATATAACAAAAAACGGAAAAATTTTGTTTACCTCGGGTATACAGACAGATGTCTTGGGTAAACAAACTCAACAAGCTAATACTCAAACGAAGAAATTAACCTGCGATGATGTGACAAAGACAGAAACTCCGAATTTAACCGCTTTTATCGTCGCCGATTGCCCGTACGGACTCCAGATGCAAAGAGTCTTTAAAAAAGCGCTCGAAGAGGAAGGACAGATCGCTAATTTTTTAAACATTAAATATATCGGAAGTATTGCAGACGGAAAAATAACATCGATGCACGGAGACAAGGAAGCGCAGGAAAATTTAAGACAAATCTGCATCCGGGAAGAACAAAAAGATAAATATTGGGGCTATATCTCTTGCTACATGAAAGAAGGAAAGTCAGAAGAGTGTTCTGCCACCGCAGGCATAAACGCAGCGCAAATCAGCTCGTGTATTAGCGACAACAGCCGGGGACTAAAATACGCGCAAAGCGATTTTGATCTTGCGAATAAGCTCGGCGTAAGCGGTTCCCCTACTTTAATTTTAAACGGAAAAGATACCGTGTCTGAATTTGATTTTGGTGGAAGAATTGCCGATTCGGTAAAACAAATTATCTGCTGCGCTTCGAAAACTAAACCCGGGTTTTGTTCTAACACTCTTTCAAAAGACGAAATGGCAGTCTCCTTTTCGGCAACCGATGTATCGTCCACAACAAATGGCGGCAGTGCGCCAGCGGCTAACTGTAATCCCCAATAAGTTTATTCTTTAACGAAGGTTGTCAGAAAGATAATTAATATTATTCCTAAAAAGAAGAATATTGTGTGATTTAAAGAAAAGCTCCTTTTTGCTTTATGATGAATTTCCGGGAGCAAGTCTGTAGCCGAAAGATAGATAAAATTACCCGTAATTACAGCAAGAAGTATCGGGAGTAAATTTTCAAAACTTTTGCCTAGATAAAAAGCCACGATCGCCCCGAAAAAAGCAGCAGCGCCGGTAAACGCGTTTACCGTAAAAACCTTTCTCCTTCCCCAGCCCTTCTGGATTAAAATACCGAAATCTCCGAGTTCGTGGGGTATTTCGTGGACAAAAACAGCAAGACTTGTGATCACGCCCAAAGGGAAACTTACTAAAAATGTCGCTGCAATCGAAACACCGTCGATAAAATTATGGAGCGCATCACCGAAAATAACGAAAGGCGCGGGTAAATGCAGCTTTTCTTCCTCGACGTCATGATGATGTAAAAATGTGAACAATCTTTCAAAAAGAAAAAAGAAAGCGAAGGATAAAGTAACCCACATAAAAACAGATTCTCCGCCGAGCTGGACCGCTTCTTTCAATGTATCCAGGAATGCAGTCGCTAAAAGTGCCCCGGCTGCAAAAGAGACTAAAGAGAAGGAAATTCTTTTAACAAAGGTCTTATGCAACAATAAAACTCCGACTAGAATCAAAGACGAAATTGAAGCAAGGAAAGTAAACAATAAAATAAATCCCAACATCCTCTTTATTATACACTAAGAAATGATCTTGTTTACTTTCCTTGCTTCAATTTCGTCAACCCACTCGATATCCACATTTTTTATTTCTGACAAAAAGGGGCCTTTTCTGCATTCGTCGATCATCTTTTCGATATCTTTTCTATCGCCTTGAAATAAAGCCTCCACTTTTCCTCCTTCGATATTTTGTACAAAACCTCTCAAGCCGAGTTTATCTGCGTTTTTTGCCACAAATTGTCTGTACCCCACTCCCTGAACAAATCCTGAAATAATAACGTGTGCTGTTTTCATAAATTAAAAAAATGAACCGATTTTTGCAAATATTAAATATTTAAAAAACCGGGCGACAAACACAATTATAAAATATTTAATCGGAGGAAAGCCAAAAATTCCGGCTAATATTCCGAATGAATCAAAAATCGGGTTAGGCACAAACGCCGCGATAAACAAAACCCAACTACCATGTTTTTTAAAATAATGGACCAAAACCTTGTACCATATTTTTTTATTGAGCTTATGACTTATAAGTTTCCTTCCGGAAGAACCAACAACAAAACTTAGCATGTCGCCTAAAGACGCGCCTAAAGAAGCCACTAATGCGACTAGCAGTAACGGATAGATCGCTCCTCCGGCTATAACTGCGAAAAAAGACGGCGCGGAAACAAAAAAAGAAGCGTTCGACACGAAATTAATAACAAATATTCCGAGTAGTCCTAAAGAAGTAGATTCTTTAAAAAAATCCCTAAAAATGAAGAATGCAATCGACAAAATAATCGATAAAACAAAAATTACTGCGGGAACTATTTTACTCGAATTTGATTTCATTTTTTATTACTTTTTTGATTCTTTAACTCTTTTAATTTCCACATAAAAAGAGCAACTTTGTTTCTTGCGTTACTGTCTGACACATACGACAACGCCTTTTCCAGAATCGAACGGTGAGTTGTTTTTGCGAGTTTTATATACATGCTTCTGTGTTTATAATCACCTAACTCTTCGGCAAGATATATTCCAAAACTTTGAAACTCGCGAGAAATATATCTGTCTTTTTGGGGGTCAAATTTTTTTAGTATCTGTCCTACCGATTGCATAATTTATCTCGTGTTAAAGCGGTTCATCGCTTTCTCCAGACCATTTTCAAGACCAAAACCGATCGCTTTTACTCCCCTTTTTATAAGGTCTTTAACTTTTCTTTTATCGCTACTTGTGAAGTCTTCCAAAACATACTCGTCAGTATGTTTCTGTTTTTGAAGTTTTGTTTTTATTCGATCCTGGTTTCCGATTCCGAGCCTAAATCTCCAAAATTTATCAGTCCCCAAAGAATTAATTATCGACTCAACTCCCCTGTGTCCCGCTGACGCTCCGCCTTTTCTAATTTTCATAAATCCTAAAGGCAAATCGATTTCATCGTGAACGATCCAAATGTCGTCTGGCGCAATTTTAAAAAATTGACTTATTATAGAAACAGCAAGACCCGAATTATTCATGTATGTTTTTGGCTTGGCAAGAATAATTTTTTCCATATCCCCGTGTTTGGGCTGCCATTCGATTTGCGCGATATCACCCTTAAACTTTCGGCTATCATCCCAAACGGTTTTATTTATGGGCTGTTCTTCCTGAAAAAACTTCTCGACAACCATAAATCCGAGATTATGGCGGGTGTTTTGATATTTTTCTCCCGGATTTCCTAAGCCAACAATTAATTTCATACTTTTTAAGTAGTTATATTCTCTATGATCAGCTAAGTATAGTCAAGTAATTTAATTACATCCCTGTCTTCTGCTTGAGGGAATTCTTTGTAGAATTGTCCAACGGCGTAAAAATTTTCGACCTTTTTCAGGAATATAATCTCGTCAAAATTTTTATCGATTTCCTGATAGGTATCTTTTGCAATAACGGGTATTGCCAGAATTATTCTTTTAGCTTTATTTTTTTTCAGATATTTTTGCGCACAAAGAACAGTTGCTCCTGTTGCAACTCCGTCATCGACTAAAATTACAATCTTATTTTTTATATCCCGGGCCTTTTGAAAACTCCGGAACTTAATTTCCCGGTCGTTTCGCTCTTTTTCTTTTTGAAGTTTTAGCCCTTTTAGATCTTCTTCTGTTACATTTATCGATCTGATAATATTTTCATCCCAATAAACCGTATCTTCGGGGCCGACAGCGCCCAAAGCAAGTTCGGGATTTTGTGGCGCGCCCACTTTTTTAATAACTAAAATGTCAAAGAGTGAATTGAGTTTTTCTGCGACTATCTTACCCGTCACAACACCGCCCCTTGGGATCGCCAGAATAAGAAGATTTTTTAAACCGACAAATTTTCCAAGTTTACGCAATAAAAGCCTGGCCGCTTCTTCCCGGTTTTCAAACATACAAATCTTCTATTTGTAATAGGGTTTTATCTGGAACAAAACATAAAGCCAGATTAAAGGAAAAATCAGGCTCCCAAGCGATAAAGAAATTATCGCCGAAAGAATACCTAACATCTCGCTCCAAAACAAAAAAGTCCATCCTATTGCCTTTTTCTTAAGAAGACTCGGCACAGCGACTACCATTAAGACGCTTGCGATAAGACCTATCACGGATACCACGATTAAGCCAGTCGCGGCTGTAACTCCTCCTCCTAAAAGAACTAGCGGAGAGAAAACAGTGGACAACCCGAAGGCCGACAAAGACCCTATGATTCCGATTATTCCGAGGATTAAAGCTACCCACGGGGCAATCGAAACTATAAACTCGTTAGCAGACTTAGGGAGCGGAGGAAGTTTTGAAAATAAATTTTCAACCGGTTTTATAATACCTTTTGAGTTAATTTCTGCCATATTTCACCTCCTCCCTGCCCGCAACGTCAGCAAGCTGTCTTGCATGCCGGGCGGGTCATTAATATATTTATATTAGCTTTGATTCGATTTAAAAGTCAAGGCCTATCTGACTGTTTAAATTTTTATTCTGATTCCCGTCTTGCTTTTTAGAAGTACTCCAGATTTTAACTTTTCCGTACTCGCCGTCGAAACCCGGTTCAACGACAATATTTCCTTCCCGAACCAATAAAACACCCTCTGCGATTTTATCACCGGCCTGTTTTCTGATCTCGTCTATCGGATGTCTTAAAAGAATTTTATTTTCCGACCCCAGTTTTTCACATAACTCATCAAAGACTGTTTTTACCTTAATACTCGACACAGTCGATCCCATGCTCTCTGCGATAATTTCGATAAGCGGAACAAGTCTGACAAATGGCGGATGAATTCCTGTCGGGTCGCAAATCCATTTGACTCCGTTTTTATTGTTTTGAGTTTTGACTTTTGAATTTTGAGTTTTTGGGTCAGCGAGCTCATCCACACGGTGCATTACTCCGACTGTTAATGGTTTATGACACACAGGACATATTGTCCCTAACTTCCTTGAATCCTCCGGGCTTTGCACAAATTTACAGTTTCTATGTCCTGTGTAATGATATTTCCCCTCCTCCGGATAAAACTCGATCGTGTAACCGATTTTTAGCTTGTCGCTTTTTTTCATTACCGCAAGTTTTATATCTTCAAATGAAATATTATCCTGGCCGTCTTTTGTGATAAAAACGGTCGCTTCGCGGCCCATCTTCATCGGCGAATGCGAATCGGACGAAGAAAGGATCGATCGGTTTTGGAGTTCTTTAATCCGCCAATTCATGTCAGGGTCGCTTGAAAGCCCTGTTTCGATCCCATAGATGTATTTTGAATAGTCACCAAAACACTCTTCGATCGAATTAAACCCAGAATTAGATCCAAACATCGAAAACCATGGCGTCCAAATATGACACGGTATTAAAAATGCCTTTTCGTCGATCGAAAGCACCATTTCCAAAAGGTTTTTCGACGAGATTCCGATTATCGGCCGACCGTCCGAAGAAAGATTGCAGCCCCGGCGGACTAACTCTTTACTGATTTTTTCGACAGTCTCAAAACTTGGCACCAAAACCAAATTATGAACCCTTCTTGCTCGACCCCCTTGGGAATAAATACTCGATATTTCCGTCGACAGGACAAACAGAGTTTTAGAGGTACTTCCCTTAACCCTAAACATCCCAGGAGATGCTTCCTCGAGCTGTCCTCTTACTTCTCTGATCCATAAAGGATGTGTCCAATCGGGAACGGGCAAAATGTCCAGACCTTTTTTATTCGCCCATAAAGCCATAGTCGGCAATACCATATCTTGTGATACAGCGCGCGAATACTTGCTGTGGACATGGAGATCTGCGATATATTCCATTACTTAGACTGATCTTTATACATTTGGATAAATTCCCTAACAGTTGTCGCGTCTTCTGCTTTTTTGTCTTTGTCCCGGAACGAAACTAAACGCGGAAATCTGAGCGCGTAACCCGGTTCGTCTTTGCTTTTCCCGGCTGTATGAATCGGTGAACGCGTGATTTCGTCTGCCAAAACTTCGATCACGATTTCGGGTTTTATCCAGACCGACGGGACAATAAGGGAATTGACGCGGGCGGGTTTATGATCGACTCTTATTTTATCAGCTCTTTTATGAATCTCTCTCCATTCCTCATCGGATAATCCTGTTCCTATTTTTGAAACCGTTACGAATTCGTCTTTTTCTTTATCGTAAACACCTACCAATAAAGCCCCGGCGCCAAACGCAGTTCTTTTCCCTTTTCCCGTGACGTAACCCAAAATAACACAATCGATCGTGTCGTGAAGCTCGCCTGCAGAGTGTCTTTTAAGCTTAACCCAATTAAAATTCCTCGCCCCGGCTTCGTATTTACTTTCGAGTTTTTTAACGACGATGCCTTCCAAGCCTTTCGAAATCGAATCTTCCAAAAGCACCGTCAAAGTTTTTACATCCGTTACAACCTGATTTTTTGTCGGGATTAATATTCCATCTTC
>JAMCZG010000036.1 GCA_023485715.1 Patescibacteria group bacterium | reverse complement strand
AATGAGGCGATAAAAAAAGCAATATTAAAATAATATACAAAATGCTTGAATTCGTTTTAAATGCAATTAGAACAAGACATATAAATACTAAGTATCTTAAAAAAATAAGGATTACTTTCGGCCGGAAAATTTTCGCTTCTGCATCTCCTAAAGCAAATCTGAAAAACATTATAAAAGCCTCTTTTAGATTCTCCCTTGGCATCCATTCAACTACGGCTTTTCTTTCAAAAAAAATATTAATTCCCGACTTTTTGATTTTTCTTGCAAACTCGTAATCTTCGTTGTGCGACAAAGTCTCATCAAACCCACCAATTTTTTTCCAAACTGATTTTCTAAACGCCATCGACCTTGTCGAAGGAAGAAATTCTTTTTTTATATTGTCTTCCATAACGAGTACGTACGTGTTTAGAGATTTCTGAAACATATTTTTATAGATCCCTTTATAATAACCCGCGACCACTTTTACATCTTTATTTTCGAACGGTTTAGAAATATATTCAACCCATTTATTCTCCAATGTACATCCAGAATCCGTGCATAAGATAATATTTCCGGTCGCTTTTTTTATCGCCTCATTTCTCCCGACAGACCTATTTCCTTTTCTCGTAATAATCTTTACTCTTATATTTTTTATTTTGAATTTTGAATTTTGAATTATAGATAAGGTATTGTCGTTACTTCCTCCATCGACAATAATAATTTCATCGGGAGTTTTTGATTGTTTAGAAAAAGAATTGATCAATCGTCTAATCGTGTGTTCCTCGTTGAAAACAGTTAGAATTAAACTAAATCTATTTTTATTCACATTAGCGATTGAAATTATAGCATCTTATATTTTAAAATACACATTATTTATGTTGAATATTTCGACAGCGAATCCACTATCGAACTTTCTGATTAATTACGACTATCTAGTTCATGACTACAAGGGATTTGTGCTTACAGACTTTATTTCTTTCTTTTATCATATACTCATCAACCTTTTTGTTTCTTTTTTTATTTTTTTGATTACATATCTAATCGGGAAGAAAGTGAAAGCGCTCTTTTTTAAATCAACCGACTATGACATTTTTATCGAAATAGCCATAGGCTATTTAATTATAGTAGGAGGAATTACCATAATCGGATTTTTCTCTGCATTTTATGATTATGTACTTTCTATTTATTTTATTTTTATCATACTCGTAGCATTTTATCCTTTTTCGTTTCGTATTCGGGCAATTCAAAATATTTTTACATCTTTTAAAAAAGATCTCATTGATTTTAAACTAAACAAATCTTTATTTATTTTGTTATTCTTGTTCGTTATTTTGGCTTTTTTAAGACTACAATTGCCCGAAATAAGAGAAGATCAGTACCACACCGATCTCCCCGTACGATACCTAAAAGAACATACGATAATGCTTTTCGCAAAAGATCCGTTAGTAGCAATTCCTGCTCCTCAACTAGGAGAAATGTATTATCTAATTCCCATATTTTTTGGATTAAAAGAGGTAACAAGATACATACATTTTTTCTTTTATATTTTGGTTATTTTGCTTCTTTATTCTTTTTCTAAAAAACAAAAAATAAGTTTGCCTGTCCTTACTCCCCTTTTATTTGCTTCAGCTCCAGAAATAATTCGGGAGACATCATCTCAATATATTGATTTTCAGTGGATTTATTTTTTATTACTTTCTACGTTTCTGTTAATAAAAAATAAATTTATAAAAATCAACTTTCTTTTTTTATCTGGGGTTATGTTCGGAGCGATGCTCACCACGAGATTGTGGACAGTCGCTTTTTTGCCAGCACCCATTATATATATTTCAATCGTGCAAAGAAGAAAAAAAGCAAGACTATTAATTAAATATGTATTCATTTTTTTGGGAGGAGTTTTTATAACTTCTTTTCTATGGTATCTACGCGCTTTCATTTTAAAAGGAAATCCGTTATCCCCTTTTCTTCTGAATGAAAATCTATTAGGATATCCTTCCGCTGTTTCGACAATACATGATTATATCGGATTTCATTACGGTTTCCTTAATTCTTATTTCAATGTGTTCGGTCCGTTATTATATTTATCGATTATTTTCTTCTTATTGGATTTTAGACAAAATTTATCTCGGTTAAAAAAGATTCCTTTTTATATTTTTTTCATAATTTTTTTTATTTTAAATTCTTTAATAGTATTTTTTGGACCATTTGTTTATTCTTTCGGTCGATATCTCTTAGCGCTATATACTCTACTCGTAATCATTTTGTCGTTTGGGATTAAGAACATTTTTTATAAAAATACTGTTTTGAGATTTATTTTTATCACGACAGGCTTTGCGGTTTTTAGTTACTTCTTTATAAACACGATTTTAATTTTACCTTATAGTATCGGACTCGCGGATAAAAACAGATATTTAACGAGAATTCTTATAAGGGATAATTCAAGTTATTACGATTTTGATCGCAAATTCGATAGATTCATATCAAAAGACGATTTCGTCGCAACTTACGGAATTTTTGGATTTTATTACGCCGATTTTTCCTATGCCGACATCAATAATCTCTTGGATAAAAAAAATATGTCGACTGAAATTTTAAAAAGTAAGAGAGCATCTAAGTTATTAATAAAAGGGGGAAATATCGAATGGTTCTGCGATAAAATTGGCCTAGCAGACTGTAATTCTTCAAACTACTCTTTGGTATCAACTTATTCTGCACATCCCTCATATTATCTATATAATATAAAATAAGATTAGACTTCTTCTCTTCTTGGTTTCCTAGCCACAACAAAAAGTATGGCACCAGTAGTTTCTTTTTCTTTTAAATATCTAATGAATAATGCCGTCAGAAAACTAATAATGAATCGAGGTCTATAAACCACTCTTTTTCCAATAATTGGTCTCAATAATTGCGAAGGCCAAGCGGTAACAATAAAAATATCAAAAAGCTTAATGAGTATTGGAGAGACAATGTCGCGTGATTCTTCTATTATAAATCCTGCGTTTTCAATTCGTTTTTTCCAATCTTTTTTAGATAATAATGTATTTCTATGAAAAAATGCATTAAATAAACGCGTAAGAAATTCGCTAAAGAAGGAGAGGCCGAGGTTTTTTAAAAATGGTCTATAAAATGTATGCTTATCAACTGCATCTGTTTCTACAGTAGCAATAAAAACTCCATCTTGTTTTAGAATTCTATAAGCTTCTTTAAAAACTTTATCAACATTTTTAATATGCTCCATTGTACTGACCGAAACTATTGTAGTATAAGTCTCATCTGGAAATGGTAATGTACGCGCATCAGAAAGCAATAAGTTCTTGTACTTGCTTATTTTCGATGCCGCAGTTAAATCAAGTGGTGAATTATCAACGCCCATGTCAACTGGGTAGTCAAAAAATACTTGAGCAAACTCTCCAAACCCACATCCAATATCTAAAATAGGCGGTTTTATTCTTATAGTTGATAAATTTGCTGCTTCAATACAACGACATAGTGCAACAGACAATGGGGCAATTTTCAAATATCGTCTAAAATATTTTTTTATAGTTGATTTTTTTATTTTATTTTTAAACTCTTTTTTTCTCACAAAAAATTATCTCATTTGTATAGATTCCTCAATAACAATTGCAATGAAGTTTTAGTATAAGTGAATAACATTTTTTTTAGATCAGATTTGCTAGTTCCATGAATTCTACTTTTGTAAAAAGCGGGAATCTCTAAGAATGTTCCTCCTGATTTATTAATATAATAAGCAAGTCTAATAAAATAATCTCCGAATCCTGTAAAAATATTTTTATTTAAAAGGCCTTTTTTAATAAGAAATGTTTTTCTAACACAAAAGTACCCAAACAAAAAATCTGAAATCTCTATTTTTAAGATACTTTTTAAATAAAAATTATAAATTTTACTCAGCAAATACCTTTTCTTATCTTCTCCACCTCCATTTTTTGCATATCGAGAACCAATAACAATATCACAGGTTTCCATCTTAGAAATCATGATAGGAATTAAGGCTGGATCATGACTGAAGTCAGTATCCATAACAATAATCGTATCTCCTTTGGATTTTTTTATACCAAAATATATCGCTGAAGCAAATCCTTTTTCTTTTTTTCTAATATAAATTATTATTTGTTTATTTTTATAAAAATACTTCCTACATATTTCTCCCGTTTTATCGGGGCTATTATCGTCTACCACTACTATTTGATATTTACAAGAGATATTTCCTATTGATTTTACAATCTTTTCAATAATTTCGATAATATTATCTTTTTCGTTATATGTCGGAAGTATGACAGAGAGAGTCATTTTAATTTTTTTATATAAAGATTAATTTTTTTTCCATAAAGAAAAAAATTACTGACTTTTTTAAAATTTAAACTAGAATAAAATGTATTTGCAACTAAATTTGCAGCATTGACAGAAACCTTGTATTGCTTTATTTTCTTTGAAATGAATGTTTCTTCAAGTGCAAAAACTAAACCCTTGCCTAGTCCAATCCTTTGATATTTTTTTAAAACCGAAATTACAATAAGTTCTGCTCTCGATGCGTTGATCCTAACTCTTCTTGTGTAAAACAATGTTTCAATTATATTATTAATTATGGCCGGTTTTTTCAAAATCTGAGGTAGAATTAAAAATATATATTTTATAAAATTTTTTATTATGATTTGTTTAAAAACGACATCAAAATTCTCTGACCCTACTACAAATCCTCGTATGTTACCGTTCGAATCTTCCACCCATATATAGATATCTTTACTTTGAATAAGATTTAAATAAAGCAAACGTAAAAACTTTTCTCCTAGACTTGGCAGAAAATCAGATTCTAATTCTAAAAAATGTATTCTTGCGAGTTTATTTACGTCAGCTTTTTTTCCTTTTCTAAGCATGAGTCTTTAAAAAAATTTTTACTTCATTACAGATACGTTCTATATCCCTAGAATCTAACGTCAAACCTGAAGGAAGGCTAATTCCATTTTCTGATAAAAAATCTGAATTTGGAAACTTTTCTCGATTTTTATACATGGGTAGCTTATGTATGGGCACAAAAAAAGGTCTTGTTTGAATACCTTTTTCTTCCAAATGGTAAATAAGCTTATCTCTTAAGCCAGACTTTTTTAATACGATTGAATAGAGCCAAAAAATATTTTTCGCCCAAGACTTCTGGGGTGGCAACTGAATAACTTCTTCGTCCTTAAACAAAGTATTGTAGATTCTTGCATTTTTTATTTTTATATTCATTAGTGTAGTTATTTTTTCCAACTGGGCTAATCCAAGAGCAGCCTGAATATTTGTGAAACGATAAGGATATCCTACATCAGAATGAAAAAAATGCCTACTTTTAGCGATAAAATTTGATCTAATAGACTCTATCCTCATCATTAAGTCCTTGTCTTTCGAAACGATCATTCCACCTTCGCCAGTCGTTATTATTTTAGCCCCCGAAAAACTAAAACATCCAACTTTTGATAACGATCCTACTTTCTTGCCGTTATATAAAGCCCCATGGGCTTCACAAGCATCCTCTATAACAATTAAGTTGTGTTTTTTTGCAATCAAATTAATACTATCCATGTCTGCCGGATGACCATACAAGTGAACTGCAACAATTGCTTTTGTGTTTTTAGTAATCTTCGCTTCGATCTTTTTTGGATTAATAGTCCAAATATTTCTATCTACATCAACTAAAATTGGCCTCGCGCCTACATATTTTATTACGTTTGCCGTGGAGACATATGTTAGATCCGGAATAATTACCTCGTCATTTTTCTTTATTTTTAGTGCTAGAAAGACTAAATGGAGGGCGGTAGTACCACTCGAACATGTAGAAGCATATGACGTGTTGCAAAATGTTGCAAATTTTTTTTCGAACAATTCGATATATTTTCCTGAAGAAACCCACGTTGATTTAATGCAGTCTGTAACATATTCTACTTCTTTTCCTGAAAAAAGGGGCTGCGTTACGGCTATTTTCCTCATAATATTTACTTCGTAAGTGTATCATAAAAGAATAACGTGCTCAATTTCTGCTGAATTACGTTTTTTCTTGAAATAAAGTATAATTTTGATAATGTTTAATGAGCCCATAAGAATGGTTTTTATAAATCTTGTATCATCTTCAATTTTATTGTCTGGAATCATTTTTTATAAATTTGTTTACCCTAAAAAAAAGATCAATCTCTTCTTTTTACTAATTCTTATATCATTTTTACCGTTAACAAGTCTTTTAAGGCCAGGCGATTATGAAAGCGGGGATTTCAATATTCATATGTACAGAATTATGTCTTTTTACGATTCGCTAAAAGAAGGAATTCTTATGCCTTCCTGGGCGTCCGAGATCAACGCAACATACGGCGTTCCCCTATTTGTATTTAATTATCCGCTCCCTTATTATTTAGTCTCGTTTTTTCATTGGATCGGATTTAATTTCATTACAAGTATGAAAATTTATCTTGGATTAAGCTTTGTTCTCTCTGGAATGTTCATGTATCTCTGGATTAAAAAAATTACCAACAACAAGCTGGCTGCGTTTACCGCTGGAATATTTTATCTTTTTGCCCCATATCATTTGATTGACATCCATTTCAGGGCGACTCCTGGCGAAGCTTTAATTTTTACAGTCACACCGTTGGTATTTTTTTTCATTACCAAATATTTTATGGAAAAAAGGTTTATTTCATTAGTTTTTGTAGTTCTATTTACCGATTTACTTTTCTTGGCACATCCTCTTTTGGCTCCTATATTTTCGGGAATTGCCATTTTGTATATTCTTTACTTAAGCAACATTAAAAAATACAGCAGAAAATCGGTATTACTCATTATATCTTCATTGATACTTGGGTTTATGGCATCGATATATACATGGATTTCATACTTTATATATGCGCCCTATACTTCTAAACTACCAGTTGGATATGTTGTAGAATTTTATAATTTCCTTCAAATTTTTTATTCTCCCTGGAGATACGGATTTTTATTTCAGGGACCCAAAGGAGAGCTTGCGTTAATAATCGGGTATACACAAATTTTTATATTAATAACCTCTGTAATAATGTTGGTTCTAAAAAAAATACCCAAAAAAATATTCATGCAATATTTTTTTTGGGTATTTTTATGTTTTTCTTTTATATTTCTTATGCATCCTATTTCAGGATTTTTATGGAATCATATTTTAAATGTGGGCGCTCTTTTAATGCCATGTGGACGCTTATCATTAGCAATAAGTTTTTGTATTTCGGTTGTAGCTGCATATTTTACGATCACTTTTTTGGATTATAAAACTAAAAGAAAATTCCTATATCTTCTTATAATTATTACAATCGGCTATACAGTTTTGAATTGGGGGCATAGAAGAGTAATACCAGAAATCGACGACTCCGTCCTTAGAAGTAATGTATGGAAGAGCATTCAAATAACGCCATATTTTATGAATTCTAAATGGACAGAAACAGCTTCTTATTGGTTTCCAGAAAAGCCCACTATGCCTTTACAAGTAATTAATGGAGAAGCAAACATTAAAGTAATTAAGAAAGATTCTATTAAACATTTATATGTCATAGATGCAGAAACACCAATTACGATTAGGGAAAATACATTATACTTTCCGGGCTGGTCTTTAAAAAGCAATAACAGATACATCAACATATATCCAGATAAAAAGGGCGTTATCAATGCAGAACTTCCTCAGGGCATACAATATATAGAAATTATTTATGAGGATATACCACTATACAAATTGTCAAAAATAATCAGCGCTGCAAGTTTTTTAGGTTTATTATTTCTAATTCTACTATATTATGTTCGAAAAGTTTTTTTTAAATAAATCCTTATGATTTATCACGAAATTCTTCTTTCCCTGGGAAGTTTCCCGTGGCTCGGACTCAAAAAAAGTATCCTACTAATAAAACGCATTAATTACGATGGACTGGAAATTTTACCAACAAGAAAAATCACCCAAGAAGTAAAAAAAGAACAAAAAATAGGCAAAGAATTACTCCTGATAAAAGGTATCCATCAAAGCTGGCGACTTGATAATGGACTAGATGCAGAATACCGAATAAGTATATTTACGAGTTTTTTTTACAGACTTCTAAGATATGTTTTTTTTCCTAGTATTTCTGATTCAAATGAAACCATAGCAATATTATCTAAACGATTAAATGTTCCGCTGACAATCCACGATATTTCAGAAACTTGGACATTAGAGTTTAAAAATATAAACCAGACTAGGTATAATTACGAAATTTTTAATAATTCACTAAAACCTTCCGCTATTAAAACTTGGCTGGAATTATCAGGAAATAATATTGCTATAGATACCCGAGACGATCAATCCTTAATTTGGGCAAAACAAAATGGATTTAAAAACTGGAAAGAATTTTGGAAGTGGCTTGGTTTAAAAAAAATTAAGAACATACAACTTACCTTAATCGGACGGAAGGGAATAAGTGACATTTTTTTACACAAACATTCTGTAACCGAAGAACAATTGCTCTGGTTAAATAAAAACAATTGGAAAGGATCTGTAACAGTCGAAGCAAACCCGTTAAATTTATTTATATTAAGTAAGGGAAACGTGCATCGCGGTCTTATATTAATCGGAAAATTTATTAGATCAACGCTCGATGAAGGAAGAAAGTGGTCTGAATAAATTATTTTCGTGGTTTTCTGGCAACCACAAAAAGGTTTGTTCCTTCTTTTTCTTCATCAATATATTTCATAAAAAGCCTTACAAGGATGTCTTCGGCAACTTTTGGACGATATACAATTCTTCTTCCAAAAAATGCTTTAAATATTTGTGAAGGCCAAGAAGTTATTATAAAAATATCATATATCTTAACTACTCTTGGACTAATAATGTTTTCAAATTGCTTAATCTCGAATCCATGTTCCTTTAGATAATTTATCCATTTTTCACTACTCAATAAAATATATCTGAAGAAAAAGTTATTATAACTTTTTGTTAGAAAATTACTGATATTATTAAGCCCGATTCTTTTTAAGAAGGGTCTATAAAAACTGTTTTCGTCGACTAGATCTGTCTCGATCGTCGCGATTAATAAACCGTCTGGTTTTAATACTCTATAACACTCTTTTAAAAGCTTTTTTGTGTTTTTGATATGCTCAAACGTGCTTATCGAAATAATTGTAGAAAAAGTATTGTCTGGAAAAGGCAGATTTCTAGCATCAGCAAAAAGCAAGCTCTTGTATTTTTTGGTCTTAGCCGCAGCGAATAAATCTTTTGCTTTAATGTCGACTCCAAGATCAATTTGATCTTCTACAAACGCTTGAGCAAACTCTCCAAACCCACATCCTAGATCAAGAATTGGCTTTTTAAACTTGACTCTGGATAAATATTTCGCTTCGACAGTCCTCCAAGCAGCAACACTAAGCGGAGAAATTCTAAGAAATCGTCTAAAATACTTTTCTGAGGGCGATAATTTCATTAAAACAAAATTCTACCAGATAGGATTTTTACTGTAAAGAAGAAATTAAAAATTCCATAGTTCTAAATAAATATCTGCCACTTTTTTCCAAGTTGCATTTTTTGCCCAATCATAAGCGTTTTTCACTTTTTTAATACTCTTAATCTCATATGTTATTAGATTTTCAATTTCTCTAAATAGCTTTTGTGGAGATTTTTCAATAACTATCCATTTTGCGAAAGGTGTCATTTTTAAATAGTCATTTTTAATCTTATTATTATATACAGCAAAAACATTTTTTCGGGCTGCAAGGGACTCTATAATTCCCAAGTATCTTGAAGTAAAAACATAATCATAGCTATAAATATATTTTTCTGCATTGTCTATAAAGCCTTTAAATTTAACATCTAATTTATTTTTTTTACAAAATTCTTTAGCCTTACATTTTAAACTTCCATCCCCGAACACAGTAAAATTAAATTTCAGTTTTTTTTCATTTAAAATTTTTAACGTTTCGAGATAGATACTAATCCCAGTTTCTTCTTCTAATCTGCCTATAAATAATATTTTAAATTTTAAATTCTTAATTCTTAGTCTGTTATTATTCACTTTTAAATTTCTAATCTTATCAATATCTGTCGCGCCGTAGGTTACATAGTTTGGTTTTGTTCCATACCACTTTTTAAGATAATCCCCAACACAAATATTACCTCTGGAAAGTTTTTCGGCAATTTTATGCATAAAAATCGCCTTTGTAGACGGCAAATCATTCCCTTCGTAACCATGGAATGTTGTATAAACAGGTTTTCTAGGGTACAAAAATCTAAATGGCAAGTACCAGAAAAACACATCGTGGCAATGTATTATATCTGCATCCTTAATCAATTCTCTGTTCTGCCAAAACCAAAACCAAATATTAAATTTTTTAATCCAGCTCTCTTTACTAATAAATTTAAAAGGAATCCTGTAAATTTTTATACCGGAATATTCTTGTTTAAAACTTAATCTTTTATCGTGTTGCTCGGTAATAATAATAACTTTATGACCTTTTTTAATTAATATCTCGCTAATTTTTAATACATGTTTTTCTACTCCGCCGATATGAGGATAAAATAATCTGGAGAAAAATAGGATTGTCATAAAATGTCGATCAACATTATATCATTAATAAACAAACATCTTGACAAATATTTTATATAGTACTATTAATTAATTAGAGCGTGAATACAGTAACGGGTAATTTAAAAAATTTACACAAATTACTATTGTTATTATTCTGCTTCTCCGTTTTAAGCATTTTTCTTTTTATTTCGCCAACAGCTATTGCAGACACCTGCTTGAATCAAGATCCTTGTTGGACAGCAAAAGCACCAATGCCAACACCCCGTCGCGATTTCGGCATCGCTACCGATGCGGATGGAAATATTTATGCTGTGGGAGGATATGGTGGATATGGATACCGATGGCTTTTGAATGTTGTTGAGATGTATGACCCTAAAAATGATACCTGGATGATAAAATCTCAGGCTCCTGTTCTAAGAAACTCGATGGGATTTACTTTTAATCCAACAAACAATAATTTCTATTTTACTGGGGGATATAACGAGGGAGTTTTTAATGATGTATATGAATATAATCCCACTTCTGACACCTGGACTGCTAAGACTCCTATGCCCTCTAAGCGTTTTGGGTTGCGCCTTGTTGTAGGATCAAATGGGAAATTGTATGCCGTAGGCGGCAAAAATGATGCTGGCCTCGTTGATGCAGTCGAAGAATACGACCCAATAACGAATCTATGGACTACGAAAAATACAATTCCAACTCCAAGGTCCAATCTGGGCCTGGTGGCAGCGCCAAACGGAATGATTTACGCAATTGGTGGCGACAATGACCAAGCTCATTACTTTAATATCGTTGAAGAATATAATCCAATAACCAATACCTGGATAACAAAAAATCCCATGCCCACAGCACGAAGTGACATGGGCGTTTCTTTAAATTCAGAAGGGAACATTGTGGTTGCTGGAGGATATGCAGATAACGGGGCTGGAATTAGCGGCTATACAAACGTCGTTGAAGAATATAATCCAACAACTGATACCTGGACAACGAAAACTCCCTTGCCCGTCGCTACATATGCTTTGGGACTTGCTTTAGCAGGGGATGGCAACCTATATGCAATAGGTGGACAAACAGAAAGTAACCCCGTAATAAATTCTAACTATGTAGGAATTAAATCGTCCGAAATTGATTTAAATGTTCCTTTGATAAAACAAACGTCTGATCCATGGCAGTCACAAATTTATGATTCTGCAAATAGATGGAGTCCGCTAAGTCCTACTATCAGAGACTGGGGATGTGCAATGACATCTGCTGTGATGATACTAAAATATTACGGAATAAATAAATTACCTGACAACACAGATATTAATCCGGGATCGTTAAACACTTGGCTAAATAATCAGCCGGATGGTTACGTGGGGGACGGATTAACTAATTGGATTGCGATATCAAGGCTTTCAAAACTGGCAAAGACCCACAACCCGGATTTTAAATATGGTGCTCTGGAATTTTCTAAAATTTGGGGCGATGACAAAAATCAATTGACAAATGACATTAAAAATAATCAGCCCGACATTTTAGAAGTTCCTGGTCACTTTATAGTCGGAAAAGGAATCAAAGAAAATACCTTTAATATTAACGATCCATATTACGATCGTCTGACGCTTGAAGATTATTCTAATACTTTTCTAACGTTAAACAGATATATACCATCGGACAGTGATCTTTCTTACATTATGCTAACTTCAGAAGGTAGTTTAAAAATATCGTTCAAAGATTCTTCTAATAATCCTTTGGGAGTTCAATTTACCCAACAACCGTTGGTTAATGATTCCGACAACTCGAAGACAAGCGGTAAGCCTTTAGAAATCTTATATGTTCAAAAACCAGACGGCGGAGATTATCAAGTTTATTTAACGGCAGAGAATTTAAAAATATACGAACTTAAAATATATCTTTACGACCAGGAAGGGAATGTGAATATAAAAAACCAGAAAGGAATTCTAGACCCAGCCGGCCAGGATATTATTAATATTAATTTAGATAAAAATGATTCTAGTAATTCAAGTATTAAAAAAATCGTAACTTTTCAAAGCACAATAAACGACGTAAATCGTCTAAGAAAATTAAATTTAATCCTAAACAATGCGATATCAAAAAACCTTATTAATCTAATAAAAAACGCAGAGAAAGATTTCACAAAACGGAAAAAAACTGCTTTGTTGAGACTGAATGCATTCGAATTTCTAATCAATTCATTAAGAGGAATAATAATAAAAGAGGAGGCTTATCAAATATTGGACTACGATATAAAATATCTTAAAAATAATTAATCATAGTCGCAATAATCTTAAACATCCCCAGTATTCCTTTTATTTTGAACTTTCTTGATTATCAATTGAATATTTAGACTGCCAAACACGCGGGAAGTACTGTTTTATAAAAAATTGTTGTGGACACTGTAGGATTCGGACCTACGACTTCTTCGATGTGAACGAAGCGCTCTACCACTGAGCTAAGTGTCCAAATTTAATGATAATCTTACCATAAAATTGCGTCGTTGCAAAATTATTTCTGTTCTGTCAGAATATAAATCATGTTTATTCTGCGAAAAATATACTCATTTTTTGTCGATACTTTCCAAACGATTTTAATCGTTGCTTCTTTCTTTTTGGTTATGTACATTTGGTTTTTTAGACCATTTCAAGTAAACGGCAGCTCGATGTTTCCAAATTTTGAAGATAAAGAATATGTTATAACAAATTTAATCGCGATGCGCTTTGAGGATCCAAAAAGAGGTGACGTGATCGTATTTAAGGCTCCAGTTGACCACGAAAAAGAATTCATCAAAAGAGTGATCGGACTTCCGGGAGACACGATATCCCTTAAAAACGGGGAAGTATACATAAACGACCAGCTTTTTGATCAGAGCTCTTTTTTAAAAAGCAATGTTAAAACATACGGTCAGTCTTTTCTAAAAGACGGAGAAAAAGTAACTGTTCCGAATGACAATTTTTTCGTAATGGGTGACAACCGTCCATACAGTTCCGACTCCCGCGAGTGGGGATTTGTTAAGAAAGGCGAGATAACAGGCAGGTCTATGTTTATATATTGGCCAGTAGAAAAAATACAAATGATAACAAACCCCTTAGGAAATTGATTTTATTATACTCCAGAAAGAATTTTGTGGATTTCTTTAATTTTAGGCGTCGTCGTTTCTACATCTCCTTTTATTATTAAAACAACCCTTGCCAACGACCTGGATTGATAAATATTCACCTTATCCAGTCCGTGTTTTTTTTGAATTTCGTCTGCCATCGCGTCTTGCTCGGGGACCCAAAGCCTATCTTGCTTTGCCCGCGGCTCTTTTTTCTCTATTTCTGATTTTGCCTGTCTCGCCATTTCCTCTGTTTGTCTAACCGTACTATTTTCCCGCAAGATTTTCTTAAAAAGCTCGAGCATTAATTTTGGATCCTCTAAAGATATAAGCGGTCTTACATGGCCTTCTGTTATAACTCCCGCAACCAACGCATCTTTTATCGCATCCGGCAAAGACAAAAGTCTGATTGTGTTAGATACGGCCGGCGCGCTTTTCCCGACTCTTTTTGCTACTTCGTTTGTACCAAGACCAAACTCATCGATCAACCGTTTGTACGCCTGAGCTTTTTCGATCGGATTTAAATCTTCTCTCTGAACATTTTCTACAATCGACATTTCAAGCATCCCTTGTGGAGTTGTTTCTTTAATGACGACCGGGACTTTTGCCAATCCTAAAATTTTAGCCGCTTTTAACCTTCGCTCACCTGCGATTAGTTGATAACCCGCCGGAGTTTTTGCGACAACTAACGGCTCTAAAATCCCCTGTTCTCTTATCGATTCGACTAAATCCGTAAGCGATTCTGGAGAAATAAGACCACGCGGCTGAAGAGGATTAGCCTGAAGCATGTTTATATCTAATTCTGTTAACTTTCCGTTATTGTTATCCATTTCTTACTTCGACAAATTTTTTACCCCGTGAGTCCTTAAAATTAACAACTCCCTCTGACACTGCGTATAGCGTAAAGTCCTTACCCATCGAAACACCGATCCCGGGAAAAAATTTGGTACCTTTTTGTCTTACGATTATATTCCCGGGGATTGCCTTTTGACCACCATAAATCTTTACGCCTAAGCGTTTTGCTAAAGAATCTCTGTTTCCCTTAACTGCTCCTTGTGATTTGGTATGTGCCATAAATTTTTATTTGTTTGTGAAAATAATATCTATAATATAGTTTTTTTTCACACAAAATCAAGACATCAAAATAGGTCAATTTATTTTTTTGATTTTGATTCTTCTTTAGACAAACCTATTTTCTTAATCAAAACTTTTGTTAGTGATTGTCTGTGACCGGTCACCCTTCTGTACCTAACTTTTGATTTAAATTTCGAAACCCTTATTTTGTCTCCCTTTAGGTCCTTAACAACTTCTGCCTTTACGGAAAATCCCGGGATAAAAGGCTTTCCTATTTTAACTTTACCGTCTTCGACGTAAAGCAAGACTTCGCTGAAAGATAAGTCATTAGAATCATGGTCCAGTCTTTCGACGTCGATAACATCGTTTTCTGATACCTTATACTGTTTTCCACCTGTTTTAAACACAACGTATTTCATTAAGACTCTAATTATATCAAAATAATCACCTTATTTCTAGCACTTCCCTGTTTTTATAGGTTTTACTTATCGAAGACAAAAGACCAAGCATTATAAAACTAGCAAGAAGCGAACTTCCCCCGTAAGACACAAAGGGCAAGGTGATACCTACGACAGGCACTATTCCTATATTCATCCCGATATTAACAAAAACTTGAACCAAAATGGCAAAAAAACATCCGATACAAAAAATTTTGCAGAATTTGTCTGGAGAATTAACGAAAATAGCATAGATTCGATAAAGTAAAAAAGCAAAACACACAAGGATTAAAACCGAAACCAAAAACCCGAATTTTTCAGAAATCGTCGCAAAAATAAAATCCGTGTGGCGTTCGGGTAAAAATCTAAGTCTCGACTGAGTTTCTCCGCCGATTCCACGACCCAAAATCATTCCCGATCCGACCGCGATTATCGATTGAATCGCGTTATAAGACGCGCCAAGCGGATCGCCTGTAGGGTTAATAAATGTCATAAGCCTTTTTCGTTGGTACTCGTGCAAAAACTGCCAAATTATTGGAGAAGAAATAGCGATTAAAACAAAACCGGCAATAAACCAGATAAACGAAAATCCGGTCGTAAACAAGGTCAGAACAGTAACGAATAAATAAATTAACGCATTGCCTAAGTCTGGTTGACGATAAATCAGTAATACAAGCGGAGTTAATAATAGTAATGTCAATAAAAGTGTTTTTACGTCCTTTTTCCTCTTGGAAATAAACGCAGCTAAAGAAATTATTAAAAATGGTTTTAATATTTCTGAAAATTGGATCTGAATTCCAAAAAGTTCAAACCAACGGACTGCTCCCCTGCTTTGACTACCAAATAATAAAAGCAAAGTTAATATTACTATTGAACCTATATAAATCGGCAGAGCGTATAAACGGAGAGCTCGGTAATCGAATCGCGAAAAAATCACAAACACAAAAAAAGAAAAAAATAGAAATAGGAGTTGAGACCTAAATAATGCGATGTTTACCGAAAAGAGTGTTGTGAGGCTTAAAATATTTAAAACAAAAGTGGGCGCAAGCAACCCAAAATCCAAATTTAAGAATCTCCCTCTCATGCTTTTTCGACCGCAAATTCACCGCCTTTTACAAGAGTTTTTATAAGCGCCTTTTTCTTAATATAGTCCTCAAATTTTTCTGGCCAAGACTCGATCGTAACGTCGACAAAATCATCGGGTTTTGTTCCCAGCTCTTTTCGCGCGTGCTGAATTTTTCTGATAATTTCCCGCGCATCCCCTTCTTGCTTTAACTCGTCTGTAATGTTTGTATCCAGATTTATCGAAAGAGAAACATCTTTTTTTAATTCGTCTCTAATTCTTTTAACATTTACTTCGCTTACTATGATTTTTTTTATCTCTTCCGACAAAGAAATCGTTGTTGTAACAGTAAGTAACCCCAATGGCTGTCTCACCTTAATATTTTTTTCTTTTCTCTTTGAATGTGTTAATTCAACAATCTCTCTCGCAAGGCTCATTTCCTCCTCCAGTTTCTTGTCAATAAGTAATTCATCCTGTTTTGGCCAATCTACTAGATTTACGGATTCTTCTTCTGTTAAATTTACGTAAATTTCTTCTGCGATAAACGGAATAAACGGGGAAAGAAGTTTAGAATATTGAACCAACACGCTCCACAGGGTTTGATAAGCATCGTTTTTATCTTGGCCGTCCGGTGCGGTCGGACCGACTCTATCCCTTATCCTCCTCACATACCAATTGGAAAGATCGTTGATTACGAAATTTTCCGCGTCTTCACACGCACCAAAGGCGTCGTATTTTTCAATTTTTGAGGTTATATTTTTTATGCTTCCGTTTAAACGCGAAAGTATCCATCGATCCAAGACGTGTTTTGGATTAAACTCTGATTTTACGGGAACCCATTTATCAACCGACGCATACATTAAGAAAAAACTAAAAGTATTCCAAAGCCTTAAGTGGAAAAGCCGGCGAATCTCATCTGCCGTATGGTATCCGAAATTAAGATTTTGTTCGGGGTTAGTCCGAAGATAAGTCCAACGCATAACGTCTACACCGATCTTATCGGCTGCTTCATTAAATTCGATCGCGTTTCCCTTTGATTTATGCATTTCTTCCCCTTTTTCATCCCGAACCGACGCAAATCCTAAAACGGTTTTAAAAGGCTCCTTATTTTTCAACGCCGTACTCATGGCAATAAGAGAATAAAACCAATTTTTAAATTGTCCGGGAAAACTTTCGGTAATAAAATCTGCGGGAAACCAGTCTTGGGGCATCGTCGAAAACGGCACTATTCCTGCGTCAAGCCACGGATTTCCGACGTCTGAAATTCTTTCCGTAAGCCCGTCGCATTTTGAACATCTTATTCTTATTTGATCGATCCACGGACGATGAGGCGAATTACCTTCGAATTTATCGTATCCCTCGACTGCTTTTTCTTCTAATTCTTTCTTATCCCCAATAACTTCAAAACTCTTGCATTTTTGGCATTCCCAGATCGGCAAAGCTAATCCCCAATATCTTTTTTTACTTATCAACCAATCGTGCATATTTTTAAGCCAATCGAGTTCCCTGTCCAATCCCCACTTAGGCAACCACTCTATTTTTTTTGCGACTTCTAACATTTGTTCCCGATAAGTTTTACCCGATTCGTCTTTTTTATCCATCGAAATATACCATTCGTCGACCACCCGCCAGACAAGCTCTGTTTTACATCTCCAGCAAGTCGGGTAACGGTGCGTGTACCTTTCTGTGGCAAAGAAAAAATTCTTTGTGGTTTTTAGAAAGTCGATTATAATCTCTGGATGTTTTTTTGCGTTTTTACCGCTTAGCTCACCTAGATCCTCCAGATAATTTGCGGCCTCATCGATTATTTCGATAACCGGAAGGCTTTCTTTTTTACCTAGTTGAAAGTCTTCGGCTCCGGCGCCGGGAGCCACGTGGACCAACCCTGTACCCTCTTCTATCCCGACCGGCAAAATCCGTTCGTCTCCTGCAACAACTCTATGTGAGTAATTTTTTAAAGAATTTGTAACCCTTGGCAGGTTATCAAAAGGCGCTTCGTATTCAAGACCGACGAGATCTTTTCCTTTTTTTGAACTTTCCAATTTTAATTCTTTGAAATCATTATTTTTTCTTAGCACTTCAAATCTTTTTTCCATCAGCCAAATTATTTGATCCCCGATTCTATACGCCCCGTATTTTTCTTCCGAATTTACAGCAACTGCAACATTTGCCGGAATCGTCCAGGGAGTCGTAGTCCATACGAGCAAAAATTCGTTTCTTTTGTCTTGTATCGGAAGCTTAAAATACACGGATTCGTGGGTTAAATTTTTATACTCTTCGGTTAAAATTTCGTGTTGAGAAATCGCAGTGCCGCATCTTGGACACCACGGAACAGAATCCCGTCCCTTATATAACCAACCTTTCTCGTTTACAATCTTTAAAAAATTCCAGATCGCGTAATTATTCTCGTCGGACGAAGTGTGGTAAGAATTTTCCCAGTCCATAAAATAGCCGAGTCTTTTTGATTGTTCCGTTTGAATCGTTGAGTATTTTTTAACCCTTTCTTTACATAAATTAATAAATTTTTCGAGGCTTTTAAATTTATTTCCCGGAATCAAATTTTCTATATCTCTTTTTGTGTGAAGACCTAATTCTTTTTCGACTTCGACTTCGACCCACAAACCCTGTTCATCAAAGCCGTTTTGGAATCTCTGTTTTCGACCTCTCATATTCCAAAACCTTTGCCAAAAATCTTTATAAGTCCTTCCCCATGCGTGATGAACCCCCATCGGGTTGTTTGCAGTAATCGGACCATCAAGAAAGGAAAATTTTTCTTTTGAATTATTGTTGCGGTTTAAATATTTTTCGACGATTCCGTTTTCGTACCATTTTTTTAGCAAATCGCGTTCTAACAACGGAAAATCGATATTGGGAGAAACAGGCTTGAACATAAACTATATTGTAGTTTAAAACATTATGCTATTCAAGTGTAACCGCAGTTTATTTGGGTTTGTAATCTCTACTTTGAGGGTCAAATTGACAATTCGGTTTTATTCCACTTTGATCCGGAACTTCTTGTTTTCTCAAACCGTACGTTGTTAACTCCACTGTTTCGGACCCGATAACAAATCCGCTTTTACCCGTTACCGGAACCCTGGCGCGGAATCTAATTACTCCGGATTCTCCTGATATTCCCTGTCCTGATACTCCTGTACTTTTACCTCTTTCAGATGGATTTGGCATATAAAAATTATATCACCTTGTAGGGAATTTTTACAATAAATAGTTAGAAACCATACTATTGATATTAAATAAAAATGTGTTAATATTAAAAACATTAATCAGGTTAAATGAATTTTTTCTCGAAATTATCCTATTTTTATACAAGAAAAGTTTTACCGGGATTTAAAATAAGTAAAAATGCCCTTGTGGTCGATATCGGATCGGGCGATAAACCTTTTTGGAGGGCAGATGTATACGTCGACGATTTGTCGTTGAGCAATGTTCAAAGGGCATCCGGCACAGAAACGATCCACGACATCGGCACATTTGTTGACGGGACTGTATTTAATCTACCTTTTAAAGACAAGGCATTTGATTTTTCTTTTACCAGTCATTTACTCGAACACGTAGAAAATCCTGCTGCCGCGATTAAAGAGATAGTCCGAGTTTCTAAAATGGGATATTTAGAAGTACCAAACGGGCTTATAGAAACAATGCTTCCTTTTAAAAGCCATCTTTGGTTTGTTTACAGAAATAAAAATAAACTGATATTTGTTCGAAAAAGTAAAAAAATGCATACTGCGCTTTCTAGCCACAGCGCTACCTATAAATCCGCTGTTGATTCGATAATTCAAGCCAATCCGGAGCCCTTTATGAGATTGTATTGGAAAAATAAAATTGATTACGAAATAATCGACGATTATAAACCGGCGGAAAAGTTTAAAGCAGAATCAGAGGACAACCATAACTCGGTAGCAGGCGGAATGAATTTTCATATATTAATAGTAAAAATGCTTCGCGTGTTTTTCTATAAAAACAAAAAAATCCCGGACAATATCTACAAAAAAATCCGCAAGTAAATAAAAAACAACCCACCGAGTTTCCCCGATGGGCTGTTTAAATTTTCTCAAAAATAACTAATACGCTCCGTATCCCGCGGGCTTTAAGAGAACATCCCAAACATGAACTCTATCTGCTCCCGAACCTTGGCTCTGAAGCATTGCGAATGGACCCCATATACAATAGGCCGAACCTTTGGCGACATTTGCAGGAGTGCTACCATCGGCACACCCTTTATCCCACGCTATTTTGTAATGCCAAATCTCGCCAGAACCATCTACTCTTCCATTCCATTCGTTATTGATCCATGCATCATATCCGTTCGGATCTGTCCATTCTTCTTTATTTCCCCTATCCCATTCTGCATTCCACTTCATAACCAACTTGTCGTCTGCCCAAGCGCCCATATATGCGTCACAAGCAGCTTCGTCCCAACCCAATTTTCCCTGACACCAGCTGGATCCGGTACCTACAAAATTTCTTGCTGTATCATTGTATCCGTATTGATCAAATCCTGCTGAAACTTTCGGAACAAAAAGGAAAAAGGAAAAAACAAAAACTAAAATAAGTAAATTTTTCATTTATATTTCACCTCCTTTCGCTCCACTAAAAAACCACCCGGAGGTGGTTATATAGTAATTAATTTATTACTACCAAAGAGGATTTTCATGGTCTTATAATTACACTAAACAATCGCGCTGTCAAGATTTTGAAGCTTAAAAACTAATTCCTCTGTCTTAGGAATGCGGGAATATCCCAAACGTCTTCTTCCTGTTCTTTAGGCTGTTCTGCTGGTTTAACCGGTTCTTGAGCAGCTGGCTCTGGTACAAATTGCTTTAACCTTTGCTTTGTCTGGTCAAAGCCCGTCGCTATAACAGTAATTTTCATCTGGTCGTGCATCGTTTCGTCGATTGTCGCGCCAAAAATTATATTTGCATCCGGATCTGCAGCTTGGGAAATAATCTGGGCAGCGTCGTTTACTTCGCTCATCGTAAGATCGGGCCCCCCGATAACGTTGAAGAGTACCCCCCTTGCGCCATCCATCGAAATCTCAGATATATCGATTTATGTCGCGGTTCTCGCTGCGGTTTGTGCCCTATTTTCCCCGACTCCCGTCCCGATTCCCATTAAGGCCGACCCCGCGTTTGTCATAATCGACCGTACATCTGCAAAATCTACGTTTATAAGTCCTGGCATCGTGATTAAATCAGAAATCCCCTGCACTCCCTGGGATAAAACAGAATCGGCAACTTTAAACGCTTCTAAAAGCGAAAGTTTTTTATCAACAACATCTAAAATCCTTTGGTTTGGGATAACAATCAGTGTGTCAACTTTGTCTTTAAGGTTTTCGATTCCGTCCTCTGCGTTTACCATCCTTCTTGTCCCTTCAAACGAAAACGGTTTTGTTACCACTGCTATAGTTAAGGCACCGAGTTCCTTTGCAACTTTTGCGATCGTCGGACATGCGCCTGTCCCTGTTCCCCCGCCCATTCCGGCCGCTAAAAACACCATGTCCGAACCTTCCAACATATCTCTTACTTTTCCTTCAGATTCCTCTGCTGCCTGCTTTCCGATCTCCGGATCCCCGCCCGACCCTAAACCCCTGGTTAAATTTTCACCGATCTGAAGTTTTGTTGCCGAATGCGACATTAAAAGCGCCTGCGCATCTGTATTTACGGCGACAAAATCGACTCCCTGAATCTGGCTTTGTGTGATCATCGAATTTAAGGCGTTTGTTCCCCCACCACCAATCCCCATCACCCGAATTTTTGCAAAATTTGTAGTTTGAGGCTTAATCAGCATAAGTAAACAAAATACTAGCAAACAAAAAAATATTTTGCAACATGCAAAACTAGGGGATAAACGATTTTACGAAGTTAACAATCTTTCCGAAAAATCCAAATCCACCGACGTGGGGAATTTTAGGGAGAGAAATGCCAAAAGGCAAAGAACTTTGTCCTTCAAATCTTGATCCATATATAGAAAGCCCAACAACCGTCGCAAACGGGGTGTCTTGGATTTCGTCGACAATCCCTTTTATTCCAGTTGGAATTCCGATTCTAACAGGCATCGCAAGCATTCTCTTTGCTGAGTCGACCACACCGATCGTTCTTGCCCCGCCTCCTGTTATAACTACCCCCGCGGGAGTTTGACCACCGTATCCGCTTTTTTTAAGTTCCAGTCCGATCATGGTAAATATTTCATTAAGTCTGGGCCTTATTATGCCCTCGATCAGGGTCTTTTGCGACACTTTTCTGATCTCCTCCGGTAATTCCAAAGCGCCAAGGTCTATTTCGTCGCTTTTTTTTACCGGAGCCTGTTGTTTTTCTTCCGATTCCAGGTCTTCCGGGTTTAGTCTCCGTCTTTCTGGAGCTCTGGACAGAAATAATTTAATTTTTTCGGCCGACTCAAGAGAAATCCGAAGACCTATGGCTAAATCGTTAGTTATGTGTCGTGCGCCGATCGATAAAACAGAAGAATACGCAATAGAACCGTCGACATAAATCGATATATCTGTTGTCCCGGCCCCCATATCGACCAAAACCACCCCTAATTCCTTTTCTGTATCGGATAATACTGAGAGACTGCTTGCGTAACCGTTAAACACAAAGCCGTCTACATTGACCCCGACTTCCGAAAGCGCTTTCTCTAAATTCCGAAGCGAAGTAGAACTAGCGGTAATTATGTGGGTATCGACTTCCAAACGCACTCCTGCCATGCCGATCGGGTCTTTTATCCCCTCCTGGCCGTTTACGCTAAAATTACGGGGTAAAACGTGAATTATTTCGCGTGAAGACGGCAAAGAGACTGCCTTTGCGGCATCGACCACCCTGTCGATATCGTTTCTGTTAATTTCTCCTTCCGGGGAAGATATGGCAACTACTCCCCTTGAATTTAAACTTTCGATATGGCTTCCACCGACTGATGCGACCACGTGAGAAACCGAGTATCCGGCCATGCGCTCTGCGCCTTCAAGTGAAGTATTTATCGCGGAAACTGCTTCTTCGATATCGACGATTTGGCCTTTTTTAATTCCCTGCGCCTTTACTTCCGACACCCCCAAGACATTAACAAAATCATCGATTTTAGCGATAACTGTAACAATTTTTGAGGTTCCGATGTCTACCCCAACGACAATTTTCCCGTCGCTCATAATTTATTTAAGAACGATTAACGGCTTGTCAAAACGAAAATCCACAAGCGACAACCGCTTTCCTTCTATTGTAAAACGTGAGAGTATGAGTTGTAAAGAGGAAACCTGACTGACCATCGGTTTCTTTTGAGAAATTATTGCCTTCGACCCATCGCCAAGGTCGACTAAATAGGCAGAGCCAGTAGAAACTGAAAGTCTTAAAAATTCGATTTTATATTTGTTGAGCATTTCTTTTAGCTCCTCTTCTTGGTTTTTTACCACAACTCTTGACGCGTTTTTAACCGCAAAAGAACCAGGAACAGGACTAACAAGTCTATTTTTATCAAGATAAAATTTCCAATACGCAAAGACTAGAACCACAGAAATAAACAACAAAAAGAAATAAACAAACGAAAGGATACTTTTTAGAACTGCAAGATTTTTTCTTTTTATAATCCGCATAAGAAGCTTACGTATGGATAATCTGCATCAAAACCTCGACAATTTTAGAAGCGCCGTCTTTTTGTACGGTTTTTTGTGCAACCTCGGCATTTTTATTATATTTTTCTAAATTTTTAAACATCGCTTCCGTACTTGCAAGTAATTTATCCTGTGGCGCATTTTGAAATAATATTTCACCCATACCCAAGTCCCGAAAAAATTCCGCGTTTTTTATTTGTTCATGATTTTGCGAGTAAGGGAGCGGTATTAAAATTCCGGGTTTTCCCAAAAAAATTAATTCCGAAACTGTGTTTATTCCGGACCGCGAAACTACAAAGGCCGAAGATTTAATAACGCTTCCTGTTGTCGACGGATCGACAAACTTTGCGGGAAGATATCTGTCCTGAATTTTTCCATCTAACGTTTCTCTTTTTTTCTCCAAACGATCAAAATCGCCAAATTCTTTTGCATCTCCGGTCTGGTGAAAAATTCTAAATTTTTTCAGTAAATCCTCCAAGTTTTTTTCGACCATTAGGTTAATCGCGTGTGATCCCAAACTTCCACCCGTAACATAAATCATCGGCAGGTTTGTGTTTTCGAATTTTTTATTAAAGACAGGGGGTTTTTTGTCTGCGCTATCGGACATCTCTTTTCTTATCGGAATACCGGTTAAAACAGTTTTTGATTCTGGAAAATATTTTTTGGATTCTTCCCATGAAACGCATATTTTTTTGGCAAATACCGCTGATATTTTGTTTGACGTACCTACCCCGAAAGTTTGTTCGTGTAAAACCACAGGCACCTTTAAAATAAAAGCTGCTAAATTAACCGGAAGGGAAATATAACTACCGAAAGATAAAACAACGTCCGGCCTAAATCTTTTCAATATTTCAACCGCGCTTATAAATCCATACGGAAATTTTAGAAGCGAAGTAATTGTGTGTTTTGTAAATTTTCTTTGCAGTCTTCCTGTTACAATTGACTTAAAAGGAATTCCCCTTTTCTGTATTTCCTGATATTCAAGTGAAAAAGCAGCATCGCCTTCTAATGCCCTCTTCCTCCCGACAATTAAAATATCTGTATTTTTGGGCAAAACGTCGATTACGGATAAAAGAGGGGAGAGATGGCCGCCGGTAATAAGAATTTTCATGATTTTATTATATTAAATTCAGACATTAGATTGTCGATAAATATTTAAAAGTATTCCGATCGCACAAAGATCCACGATTAAAGCAGACCCTCCGTAAGAGATAAAAGGCAGGGGAACCCCGGTCAACGGGAAAAGGATTACCTGAGATCCTAAATTAAAAATTATCTGTATGGTTAAAAAGGAGGTTATTCCTCCGGCGAGTAGTTTTCCAAAAGTGTCTTTAGAATTTATTGCGATCGTGAATCCGCGCCACACAATTATAAAAAATAAGATTGTTAAAATTACTGCTCCTAAAAATCCGAATTCTTCGGCGATGATCGCAAAAATCGAATCGGTCGTATTTTCGGGGAGATATGCATACTTCTGCAACGAATTCCCGATTCCAACGCCCGTTAATCCTCCCATTCCGAGCGCGATTAAAATTTGTCGTGTATGATAAGATGCTGACTCAAACGACGATCCTATATTCAAAAAAGAAGCGAGTCTCGCAGCCCTGTATGGAGAAAATTTTATCAGAAAAAATCCCAAAGCACCAAGAATCGGAATTAAAAGTAAAAAAACAAGAATATTTCCCCCGGACAAGAAGTATATAATCAGAGCCTCAAAGAGAATTATCGATGCTGTACCCATGTCTGGTTGTAACATAACTAAAAAAACTATTAAACCAAGGATCAATAAAAAAGAAATCAGTCTCCCCTTCTCTTTACGCGAAAACCAAGCAGAAAGATATATTGCCAGTGCAAACTTTACAAATTCAGCAGGCTGCAAACTCGTAATTCCAAAATCGATCCATCGACGCGCACCCATCACCGAAATCCCCAATCCCGGAATAAATACTAATATTAGAAGCACTAATACAATTATTAATAAGGGCAAGGATAAATTATAAAGCTTACGATAATCAAAAAAAGAGAAGAAAAACATACCGAATAATCCCAAAGTTATCCAAATAGACTGGTCTTTTATATAATGGTATTTATCTCCAAAATCTCTGAAAGCGATAAAAGAAGATGCCTCATAAATCATGAGTAATCCAAAAATCGTTAAAGCGATCGTCGTGAAGAACAGAAGTAGATCGATTTTTTTCATTCGAAAACCAATAAAAATTAATCTTTAACTATAGAAAGCAATATAAAGGCCTAAAACCGCAAAAAAGAAACCAGCAATCCAGGCTCTCATTACGATTTTTGGCTCTTCCCATCCCTTATTTTGGAGATAAAGATGAAAAGGAGAAACCGGGAAAATTTTTCTTTTCAAAAATTTTTTCCCGATAATTTGGATTAGCGATGAGCCGACTTCCAGGACAAAGAATCCTCCGATAACAGCAAGTGCGATAATTTTTCCCGTGAGAAGCCCTACTACAGCGAGCGTTGCGCCTAAAGCTAAAGACCCAGCATCACCGAGCCAAAGTCTTGCTTTATAAATATTAAAGTACAAAAATGCCGCGATGCTTCCCATTAGCACTGCGATGAAGATCCCTAGGAAACTGTGGAGTTGTGTCGAGCTAATGGCTAAAAATGCGATAAGGCAAATAAGAGCAAGTCCCGGCGCCAAGCCATCCAATCCGTCTGCAATATTAAAGGCATTAACAAAAGAAACAATAACAAAAGCCGCAAACGGAACAAATAGATATCCTAAAATCGCGAGTCCAAACCCGTGAATAAAAATAAAATTATAACCAAGCTGCGTATAGAAGACAATAGCGATAATTAACGCCAATATCCACTGAATTAAAAATTTATGTCGAAACCTCAACCCAAAAAATGCGCTCCTTTTCACATCTGTGAGTTTTTTTAGATCATCGTAAAGACCTAAAGCCCCAAATCCGATAAGCGAGAATAAGATTACAAACAGTTCCCAGCCTTTTATATCTACCTGAAAAATGCCGTATGCCCAAAGTGTTAACACGGTTACGATCACAATGATTAGTAATCCTCCCCCAAATGGGGTCCCGACTTTCCAACCATGGTATTTATCAAAAACCGGCGTCCGGTTGTTAAACATATCTCTTGTTACCTGCTTTTTACGCCTTAATTTTAATTTGTATAAAAAGTCGATGAACGGGATAAAGAGTATCATCGAGATGAAAAACGAAAGTATTATAAGCCCCAAAAGCTGTGACATAATGACTAATTATACCTTAAAGAAGACTATTTGTTCAATGCGAAGATATATTTATACCGATTAATCCGTCATTAAATCGTAGACTTTTGCCATAACAAATCCAGCTTCTTTTCCTTCGAAAACAACAACATCTTCAGATTTTACTGTAGATTTAATCAATTCCGCAAGCTCATCGGAATTGCCTATTTTAACCTGGCACTTTCCTCCCCCGTCTTTTATTCCCTCCAAAATTATGCCGTTGAAGTTTGAATTTGTTAAAAAAAGATAATCACAAAATCTGGATATACTTTTGCTAATATCATAATGGTCTGTTTCTGCGTTTTTTCCGAGCTCGATCATCGGTTGCAAAACCAAGATTTTTTTTCCTTTATAAATATTTATATATTTTAATGCTGCTAATACCGCGTTTGGGTTTGCGTTATAAGTGTCATCTATTACGGCACATCCGTTGGAAAACTTATGCAAAACCATGGTTTTTGGTTGTGGAAGAAGATAAGAAGCAGCTTTTTTAATCTCTTCAAAATTCATCCCCAAAGTTTCTGCAATAGCTACCGCCGGTAGAATATTTTCGACATTTTGCGCTCCGATTAGAGGCGCCTTGATTTTTTCAACTGTTTTTTTGGTAACAACATCAAAAGATACTGAATTTTTTTTAACAGAAATATTTTTTGCATAAATATCTGGCTTATCGTCTAAAGAAGTACCATATAAAAGCTTTCGCTTTTTTGTTTTTCTGTAAAGTTTATATGAGTTTTCATTGTTTGCGTTAAATAAAGCTTGGCCATTTTTTGGCAGAGCTTCTACTAATTCGTATTTCGCGTTCATTATATTTTCCAATGATTTAAAAAGAGAAAGATGCTGGTCGTTTACCGAAGTAATTATTCCGATTCTGGGCTTTACGATTTGGCACATATGGGTGATCTCTCCCTTTTTATACGCTCCCATCTCAACGACGAATACCTCTGTACTTTTTCTTAAATCAGAAAGGATCGTATTGGCAATACCGATCGGGGTATTGTTGTTCCCTCTTGTCTTAACCACCTTAAATTTTTTACTTAAAATTTGCGCGATATACTCTTTTGTAGAACTTTTGCCGAAGCTGCCGGTAACTCCGATTACCAGTAATTTATCATTTCTTCTTATTTTTTTAATCGCCCTTTCTATTTGTAAATCACGGTAGAATTCTGTGGGAAAAGAAAGAATATAAAAAACGAAGCCTATAAAAAACGTTACGAATTTATCGATTAATAAAAGCCACAAAAATCTTTCCGTGAGAGGAAAGAAACATAAAATTATCGCAACGGAAAAAGTCATGAATAGAACAAAAACAACTTTAAGAGTAAAAATAGGAGATTTTATTTGTTGTTTGGCAATATCCTTTAGGACCAAAATAAGCTGATATAAGAAAACTACCGAAACCAAAATTCTATAAATAGGTAAAGACAATAATTCGAAAGGAACCAAAGCATACGAAAAAATTAACCCCCATTTAATAAGAGCTAGCGGAGAAAATAGCAAGGATCTACCTTGACTAGTTTCTTTAAGATGAATCAAAATTCTGTCTAAACGATATTCCTTTAATTGCCAGAGATTAACCCAAAACAAAGTATTTCTTATCACCCAGATCGCGAATAAAATTGTTGTAAGTATAAAAAACATAATAATTATTTAACCGTAACGCTTTTAGCCAAATTCCTTGGCTTATCAGGATCGTGTCCCCTCTCGACTGAAAGATAATAAGCTAAGATTTGAGCAAATACTACATGCGGAATAATTTGCGCCTCGGAAACGTCTTTTATCTTAATCCAATAATCGAAAATAGGTGATTTTTTAGGTCCGACTCCGATTATTAATCCTCCCCTGGATTTTATTTCGGTCGCATTGGAAATGATCGCATCGAATGTTTCGTCTTGTGGAGCAAATACAACACAAGGGGTCCCTTTTGAAATAAGCGCGATCGGCCCATGCTTTAATTCTCCACCGGCTAGTCCTTCTGTATGCAAATAACTAACTTCTTTTATTTTTAAAGCCGATTCCAATGCTGTTGAGAAAGATGTCCCACGCCCGATCGTATATAAATGTTCCGAAGAATTAATTATCGACGCAATTTTTTTAATTTTTAAAATGTTTTTTTTAGATAAAAGAATATCTATTTCTCTTGATGCATCGAGTAAAAGTTTTTTTGCTCGGTTAACTTTTCCCGCCACCGCGTAAGACAGCATTAAAAGTAGTGCTACTTTGGCGATATACGCTTTTGTAGATGCGACAGCTTTTTCAGGACCGGCGCCCAAAAGCAATTTATAATCTGCCATTCTGTAGATTGTCGAACCGAGCGCGTTTGTAATAGCGATAATTTTGCTACCTTTTTCTTTAGCATGATTTAATGGCTCGATCACGTCAATGGTCTCGCCCGACTGGGATAAAGCAATTATTAAGCTTTTCGAATTTAAAAAATCCTCTAAATAATTAAATTCTGATGCAACCGTAGTGTTAATGTGGATATTTGCTATTTTAGAAAAAAAGTATGACCCAGCAAGACATGCATGAAACGCCGTACCTGCACCGATTAAAAATGTACCTTTTGCTTTATCAATTAATTTTTTTAATTCTTTGATTTGGCTTGTGTAATTTTCTGCAATATTTCTAACAACTTTGGGCTGTTCATAAATTTCTTTTAACATAAAATGGTCAAACTTCCCCTTCTCAACATCTTCGATTTTCCAATCGATTTGTTCAAATCTTAAAATCTTTTTCTTCCCGGAGGGTAGAGTAAGTAATTCTACGTCGTCACCCAAAATTACCATTTCACGATCTTTTAGGAACAGCAACTTTCGTGTGTGCTTAATAATCCCTGTTGCATCTGATGCCACAAAGAAACCCTCGTTGCCTTTTCCGATGACAAGAGGTGATCCTGTTTTAGCAGCAATTATTTGTCTCGATAATGAATTTGCCACGACGATAGCGTTTAACCCTTTAAGCTGGTTGAACGCATCGCGCACTGCAGAAGCAAACCCCTCTTTTTTTAAAAACTCTTCGATTAAATGCGGTATTATTTCTGTATCCGTTTCAGAAACAAATTTATGACCTTTTTTTAAAAGCCCTTCTTTAATTCTTGCGTAATTTTCGATAATCCCGTTATGAATCACGGCAATTTCTTTTTTACAATCCAGGTGCGGATGAGCATTTTCTACGATTACTCCACCATGTGTGGCCCATCTTGTATGGCCTATCGCCAAGTTTGATCTTAAATCATTCGAACTCAACTGAGCGTTTCCGATCTTCCCAATATGTTTTTCCGTTATGAATTTTGAGTCCCTATTTTGTCTTGAATTTGAAATTTGAGATTTAGAATTTGAAATTTTTAACGCTATCCCCCAACTATCATAACCACGGTACTCTAGAAGTTTTAATCCGCTCAAAACAAACTCTGCTGCGTTTTGCTGTTTTCCTACATAACCAAATATTCCACACATAATTTATTAATTTATAATTTTTCTCAATTCTTTCAGATTTTTAATCGTTTTATCCGGACTAAAATCAGGCAGAGAATCGATCGGCTCATATCTCTTTTTTCTCTTTATCCAAATCGTGCATGCGTTTTTATCCGTAATTTTTACCTCTCGCAAGATCATAAGCGAGTCGTCAACAAAATATAGCTGATTATTTTCGTATTTTTTTAAAATAAAAGCAAGTTTATCTTTTTTTTCTAAAAAGATATGAATATTTTCTTCTTCAAAAATTTCCTTTAATGAATTGATTTTTTGTTTCTGATGTCGTTTGTTACCTTTAGAAAAAATACCGATGATTAAATTTTTATTACTTTTTAGGAATAAAAGTAAGTCTTTTACGTCTTGGTAAATCGGCAGACTATAATTTTTTTTATCCCAAAAAACTTTCTCCAAATCTTTTAGTAATATTTTATTTTTAGATTTTACTAGAATTAATTGCAATAATCTTTTCGGACTAACATGCCCTAATTTTTTCTTTGATTCATCAAGTACTTCGTTAAAAAGATTATTAAACTCGTTTACTTTGCTAAATCCTGTTATTTTTGAAATTTTTTGTTTAGAATTTCTCTGTAAGCATCTGTATCGAACAACGTATAGTCAATATCAAAAAGAATAATTGTTTTCTTCTTCTGCATTTTTAAAGTTTTATACGATAAACATTTGTATCGCGCTTTTCGAAACCGATACGCGGATAAAGGTTATTCGCTTCTTCACGTTTTGGGTTCGAGGTCAAATCCAAGTATTGAATTTTGTCATTACGCGCTTGGTTAATAACACTAGTAATAAGTTTTCTTCCGATTCCTTTTTTTCTCCATTTTTTATCGACAACCAAATCCTCGATTATCCCTTTTTTAGCAAATGGGATGCGATATGTAACCAAGGTCAGCATACCAACTATTGCATTGGAATTTGACTCTTTCGCGACGAACAACCGATTCATAGACGAGGAGAGAACTTCGTGAACAATTTTGTCGGTAATCGGCTCTGCACTTGAATTCAGTTGCCTAAGCAAGCTATTCAATGTTTTTATGATTTCCGGGGTTACCTCTGTTAAATTCTCGACGATTATTTTATACATATTTACTGCGATAAAGACAAAAGCCGTTTTGCCTCTTCCAATTCCTCTTTTGTGTTTACTCCTCTCCAGGGGATATTTCCGCCTCTTACCGCCTTTATCTTTTCCCTATTCTGTATCGCAATATCCACAAGATCTGTTAAATAATATTCTTTACTAATTTTACCTTTAGGAATTTTATGCAAGTATTTCCTTAAAAATTCCGCTTTAAAAATATATAGAGCAGGATTGATTTCGGTTAGCTTTTTTTCCTTTTCTGTAGCATCTTTTTCCTCAACTATTTTTATAACGTGATCTTTTTTATCACGAACAACCCGTCCGAGTCCGAACGGTTCGGGTTTTTCGATCGTTAAAAAAGTTATCGATGTTTTAGAAGCTAAATGGGTATCTATTAATTTATTAACAACGTTTTCTCTGTAGAAAAATGAATCATCTCCGTAAAAAATTATTACATCTGTAATATTTTTTGAAAATTTTTTAAATCCGCAAAGCACAGCGTGTCCCGTTCCCAGCCTTTTTTTTTGCTCCGCAAAAACAACATCTCTTGTTTTTAAAGCATCCATGACCGATTTTTTTGCAAACCCAACGACAACTATTACTGGGCTTATCTTTAATCTAATAAGTAAATCGACCGCGTAAGAAATTATCGGTTTGCCGTGCAAAGGAAGTGTTACCTTATTCGACGTTTTAGAATTCATCCTTTTTCCTTTTCCCGCTGCCAAAATTATTGCTCCGATTTTATTCATGATTTACTCTTTCTATATCTGCTCCCATTTTTTTTAATCGTTGTTCAAATTTTTCATAACCCCTGTCCAAATGTTCAATCCCAAAAACCACACTTTGCCCTTTTGCCAGAAGCGCTGCTAAAACAAGAGTCGCACCTGCTCTTAAATCAGAGATATTGACGACTGCGTTATGAAGATTTACGGGACCTTTGATTTTAGCCGCATGCCTGTATTCTTTTTTGTCATCGTTTAAGTTAAAATTGTAAACATTTTCGGGATTCTTAACTTTGGGGTTATAGAGCATAAGTTTTGCTCCCATTTTTTTTAATTCTTTCACATATCCAAATCTGTTTTCGTAAACAGTCTCGTGAATGGTCGAAACGCCTTTTGCCGCTGTCATTAACACCGCCCAGGGTCCTTGCCAATCCGTCATAAACCCCGGATAAAAAGTAGTTTCGACATTTGTTGGACGCAGTATTTTTTTCGATGAAAAAAATCTTATTCCGTCTTTTTTTTCCTCAAATTCAACACCTGTCTTCCTTAACACGTCTAAAAATTCCATGAGTCCTTCACGTTTAACTTCTTTTATAAAGACGCTTCCTCCTGTTAGAATCGATGCAATCGCGATTGTAACCGCTTCGTTTCGATCAGGACCGATCCTAAATGTCGTTCCATGAAGTTTTTTGACACCTTCGACAACGATCGTTCGTGGCTTTGTCCTTTTGATATTACCTCCCATTTTATTGACTAGATTAATCAGCTCATCTATTTCGGGTTCCTGCGCGGCGTTTTCCAATACAGTTTTTCCCTCTGCCATCGACGCAGCGAGTATTAATGTTTCTGTTCCGGTATGAGTGTTTTTATCAAATTTATAATTAATCGCCTTTAGTCTTCCCTTTACTTTTGCGTGGAAAAAACCATCTTTATGATCGTAATCAATACTTGCTCCCATCAAGCCCAATCCTTTAATCACTCTGTCGATCGGTCGAGCACCTATTCTGCATCCACCCGGATTCGGAATAAGCGCATGTCCTGTTCTTATTAATAAAGGCACTATAAACATCGAGGACGTTCGCACAAATGCAGCTTCTTCGAGCGATATTTTACTAGTTACTATATTTTTAACATTAATTGTTGCTATATGATCTCTTATTTCTATTTTCCCGCCTAATTCTTTTAATATTTCTGTCATTACAAAAAAATCAGAAATAAGCGGGATGTTTTCGATTATAATTTCTTCGTCTGTCAAACACGCAGCCACAATGGCTTTCAGCGCGACATTTTTAGCACCCGATACAGAAACCGTACCAGTCAGTTTTTTACCGCCTTTTATAATAAATTTTTCCATGATTAGAATCCTATTTTCCTGATTTCGAGCGAAAGTTCAACACCAAATTTTTTAAATACTTCTTGTTTTATAAGCGTAATTAAATTTAAAATATCAGAGGCTTTTGCGTTGCCAGAATTTAAAATATAATTTGCGTGCATATCGGAAACCATAGCGTCACCAACCCGCTTCCCCTTAAGACCGGCTTTATCGATAAGATATCCTGCTGACATAATTCGATCAGGTGTTGGAATTTTGATCGCATCGACTATCGATATGTTTCTAAAAACACAACCTGCAGAGAAACCTTTTGGCTGAGTTGTTGTTCGGTGATTCAAAGCTTCTGTTGCTCTTTCCCATAATATTTTTTTATCTTGTGGGGTTAATTTAAAAATTACGGATAAAACAATTTCACCGGTTCTTTGCAAAACACTGTTATCGTAACTAAATCTAAAATATGATCTTTCGACTTCTTTAACTTCTCCATTTTTTGTTAGAATTTTTGCGCTGTGCAAAGAATTTCCTACATAAGATTCTTTTTTCGGGAAATTAGAATTCATAAAAACTGCGCCGCCGACTGTTCCCGGAAGCCCCAGCATATATTCCAAACCACCCAAACCCTCTTCTATGCTAAACCGCACTAGTTGATTCATAATAACCCCGGACTCAGAAAACAGAAAAGCGCTATCAACATCGATTTTATTATTTTTTATTTTGCCGCTCATCCGCATAAGCGAAAAAGCCCTGCAGTTATTTTTTATGACTAACCTGTCAACTCCCCTGTCAGAAACTAAAATGTTTGATCCCCCCCCGAGTACGAGATACGGAATCTTCATCGTCCTGGCCGTATTTACCGCCTTAACCAAATCATCCGTTTTCTCAACTTCTATATAGTATTGAGCCGGACCACCGATTCTAAACGTTGTGTGT
>JAMCZG010000040.1 GCA_023485715.1 Patescibacteria group bacterium | reverse complement strand
TCGCGGATATTTCTTGTGGAGAAGGCGTTTACGAAGTTAAATCGACAAACGGGGACACACATTTGGGCGGGGACGATTTCGATAAGAAGATTTTGGATTATATCGCCGATGAATTCAAGAAAGAAAATAATATTGATTTAAGAAAAGACCCGCAGGCGCTTCAAAGACTCAGAGAATCGGCAGAAAAAGCAAAAATCGAATTGTCTACATCTCAGGAAGCAGAAATTAATCAGCCGTTTATAACTCAAGGACCAAACGGACCGCTCCATTTGACGATGAAATTAACCCGGCCAAAACTCGAACAGATCGTCGATGGTCTTATTCAAGACACTATAAAACCGGTCGAACTCGCGCTTAAAGACGCAGGGATTAAGGCTTCGGACGTAGACGAAATTGTGATGGTTGGCGGAATGACAAGAATGCCAAGAGTTGTAGCGGTAGTGACTAAATTTTTCGGAAAAGAACCGAATAAATCGGTAAATCCGGACGAAGTTGTCGCGGTGGGGGCGGCTGTTCAGGGTGGAGTTTTAGGAGGAGAAGTAAAAGATGTTCTTTTATTGGATGTTACGCCGTTAACTTTAGGTCTAGAGACTTTGGGTGGCGTTTCGACTCCGTTGATTTCACGGAACACCACTATTCCAAGTTCAAAATCGCAGGTTTTTTCAACTGCGGCGGATAATCAAACACAGGTTGAGATAAACGTATTACAGGGAGAAAGGCCGATGGCAACAGACAATAAATCGCTCGGTCGATTTATTCTGGACGGAATTCCACCGGCGCCCCGTGGCGTTCCCCAAATCGAAGTAACTTTTGATATCGATGCAAGCGGAATACTAAGCGTTAAAGCGCAGGATAAAGCGACGGGTAAAGAACAAAGCATTAAAATTACAGGCTCAACTGGTTTATCAAAAGACGAAGTCGAAAAGATGACCAAGGAAGCAGATGCACACGCTAAAGAAGACGCAGAAAAGAAAGAGAAAATCGAAACAAGAAATCAGGCAGACTCATTAATATTTACTGCAGAAAAAACGTTAAAAGACGCCGGGGATAAGGTTAACGCCGATCTTAAAAAAGACGTAGAAGACAAAATTTCTAGCCTTAAGGGTATTTTGGATACCGGTTCAAAAGAGGATTTGGAAACAAAAACACGCGAACTCTCTGACAGTCTTCAAAAAGTAGGTCAGGCGATGTATTCTTCGTCCGGCGGGGCCGGATCAGCACAGACTCCAAAAACCGAAGAAGCATCGGAGGAGAAAACAAACGGAGAAAAAAAAGAGGAAAAGTCAGATAAAACTGACAAAGAAGAGCCGGTCGAGGGAGAAGTGGTCAACTAAAATCAAAAATCAAAAATCAAAAATCAAAGAAAAAGCCGCGGAGGACGCGGTTTTATAATATAATAGAGGGAAAATTATGGCGACACAAAAAGATTATTATGAAACTTTAGGGGTTTCGAAAACATCGTCTGCAGACGAGATAAAAAGGGCATACAGGAAGCTTGCGCTTCAGTATCACCCAGACCGCAATAAATCAAAAGACGCGGAGGGTAAGTTTAAGGAAGTGACAAAAGCCTACGAGGTTTTATCTGATCCCCAGAAAAAACAGGCTTATGATCAATTCGGCCACCAAGCATTTGAACAGGGCGGGGGTTTTGGAGGTGCGCAGGGTCCTTTCGGGTCCGGCTTTGCCGGAGGACAACAGGCAGGCCGTTATGGTCCTTTTACCTATACTTACTCAACAGGCGGAAACGAGGGCATTAATTTTGATTTTGGTGGATTTTCCGACCCGTTTGAAATTTTTGAACAATTTTTCGGCGGTGGTTCTCCTTTTGGAAGACGAGAAAGACGACAGGTTTACTCGATCGAAATAGATTTTATGGAGGCTGTAAAAGGGACACAAAAAACAGTTGACGTTGGGGGTAAAAGACAAACGATAAAAATTCCGGCTGGAGTCGATAATGGGTCAAGAATCCGTTTTAATGATTACGATATTGTTGTTCGAGTCCATTCTCACAACATGTTTAATCGTGAGGGGTACGACATTATTGTTGACAAGGAAATATCTTTTTCAGAAGCCGCACTGGGAAGCGAGGTCTATGTCGATACAATCGATGGGGAAGTAAAACTAAGAATCCCACAAGGAACGCAACCGGGGGTAATAATCAGGCTTCGTGGAAAAGGGGTGCCGCATGTCAGGGGTTCGTCCAGAGGTGATGAGTATGTAAGGATCAAAGTTGTAGTACCCAAAAATTTAACAGGTCGTCAAAAAGAATTGCTAAAAGAATTAGATCTTTTGGGAAAAGCAAAAAAAGGCTGGTTCTAATCGTGTTGTTTGACAGAATAACTCTAGGTTAGGTATTCTAAGGATATGATCGAGAGATTAAAACTTCTCTTAACTCGATTAAAAACAAAAAAAATTTATTTACCTCTTTTAGGTTTTTTTACGGTTATTATATTGGTTTTAATTTCTCTGTGGCAAAGGGGGGAATTGACCAAAAAACCAAATCAAACGATCCCTTCACCCATTGTAAAGGAAAAAACTAACGGATCACCGCCTCCTGTAATTTCTTTTGAAAGTTATGAAAATAAGGCTTATTTTCCCGCGGTGCCCTCTAATTTAAAAGCGTATGTATTAAAAGGAGATTATCCTATTGGGGATGTAACAGAATTTGGCAGAAAATTAGGCCTAAGACAAGTAGAAAAGGCAGACGAGACTTATGTGGTTATGTCTAATTTTAATACTCAAAATGATCTTGGAACACTCGTTTTTAACCGTAAAACCGGTGCCTTTTCACTGCAATCATATGGTCTGCGTAAACCGGCAGTACAGGGAAATAATATTTACGAGACTGCGCTTAATTACCTCCGGGAATTAAATGTTATTGACGAGACAGTTGTGTGCGATATTAATTACCAAAGAAAAGATATGGCAGGCGTTACCTATGTAGAATGTCATAGGGATTGGGATAAGATCGGACTGCCTGTATTTAATTACGTTGGACTATTAAATATCCCGGAAGAGGATTTATTGTCATCATTGTCCTTAGGCAGAACGGGGAATTATTCTCCCAATGATTTACAAATTTATAATACTTCGACAGGGGACAATGGTAAAGCGAGGCCAAATGACTTCAACACGATAACAGTAGCAATAGCAAACGACGGAAGAATTTTATCCGTAGAATCAAATTTAAGACAAATCAAGCAATCGCAGCAAATTTTAAGCGCTGACTTACTTTCTCCTCAAGAAGCACTGGACATGTTTAATTCACACAAAGCAGAATTTTCATTAAGTATTCCTGCGGGTTCGGGTTTTGTAGACTGGAATAAGGTTTATCCCGGTAATAAAGCGATCTCTAAAACAGCAACGGTCACCGATTACGTTCTTTCTTATCTCGAAAAACCCGAAGATGCAATACAAACAACTTTAATCCCCGTTTATCTCATAAGAGGAACGGCAAGACTCGAATCCGGGTATGTAGTCCGGTTTGTCGAAACCTTATCTGCTTTAAGGAAAACACCTTCTCTAACCAGAAATTCCGGGAAGTCGGTTTTAGGCGATCAGGACGAATCAGAAGATTCTCTCCAGCTTAAAAAATTTGATCCTCCAACGGAAACGCCTACTCCTACGCGAATAGTAATCCCGCCGACAGTAGTTTTGTCTCCAACACAAATACCAACCCAAATTCCGACTACTTGGCAGCCACAGGATCCCTCGCCCCCACAAGAAGAATCTGACGAATGTATTCCGCTGGTAGAAGGAGGGACTCCCAGGGAAATGGTATTAAACGTCCCCGGAATGGGGGAAATGGTTGTTTCTAATAGGGGGAATGCCGGTACTCATACACTTTATTTTAGATCAGCTAGTTTTCCGATAGACACCGTAAGAGAAGCAAGCAATATTATTTCAAATCTTGTATTGGAACAGGTTAAAATTAATTATGCGCGTGTTTTAAAAAGCCAGCCGAGCGTACCTACAACAGAAACCGAACTACACGACGCCCTTGCCGCGCTTGATCTTTTGCCCAGTTCTCCTTCAACTCGAAGGATCGGCGAATCAGGCATTTTTACTTTAATAAAAAACGGACAAATTGATGAATATAGTAGTAAACAAGACATATTTCCATCGGACCTAAAGGAATTTTCCGACCTTGATAATTACATAGGCGCTGGGCCATCGGGATCACAGTTGGGTAAAAAACTTCTTGCAGGATGTTATATAAGCGGAGGTTCTCCTTCTTTATACGTATACGCAATTCTTAAAACTCCACTTAGTATTGCCCTGCCCGGATCGGAATCTTACAGTTATCCTTCCACAACAAACCGTCTTTGGAATGTTACCGCTTACAAAGATACTATAAGTATAGGCGAGAGGAATTATTCAAGATTATATTACGAATACGATAAAAATAAAATTAAATTTATTAAACCCAAAGACGGTTTTATAATAAAATCCAACAATTGGGAATCCTTTATTAGAAACAATTTATCTCTAAAGATTAATTTAAACACTAAAGAAACAGAAGATTTAATCGTGGACGCAAGAAATGCCTTAACAGATATAGAAATCAATAATTATCCTTATATGAAAATCTCGTTTATAAACAAAACGGAATTAAACAAAAAATTACCTTTAAATTTTGTTCCTCAACCCGATAAAATATATAGGTTCCATCTTCTATTAACGCCGTTAAAATCCTATGTTTATAGCCCCGAACCCAAATTGGATAAGATAGACAGAAAAGGTTTTGTTGTTTTGGAAATCGGCGTAATAGCGGATTAAAGCAGTAAGTTTATTAATTAACTCCCTATTTGACATTGTTCCCTGTAATAATAGTATGTTATTATTTATTTATGGATTGTTTGGCGACAGAAGTTCCGACCGATCTGGGCTGTATCCCGACAGATCCGGTTAAATTCGTGTCAAAGTTCTATGGTATGGGACTCGGGCTTATAGGCGGAGTCTCTCTTCTTTTTATCATATACGGAGGATATCTTATTATGACTTCGCGCGGAAACCCGAGTCAGTTAAATGAAGGAAAAAGTTTTATATTTTATGCGATAATAGGATTAGTTTTGGCGATTTTTGGTTTTGCCTTTATACAGCTACTCGCAGCTGATATATTACAAATACCTGGGTTTAAATAATGTTATAGTATGAAAAAATTTCTGCCCGCCATTTTTACTCTGTTTTTTGTTATTTTTTTGTTTCTTCCTTCTCAAAAAAATGCATACGCACAAAGTCCAACACCGGCGGATGGGAGCTGGGTACAAGACTCAGAAGTAACATTTGTCGGAAAAGCGGCTGCCAGGTCTGGCCAATTTTTGGATTGGACACTCCAAAAACAAAATTACAGTTGGGCAGTTTTCCCAAATAGCCAGGCAAATCCCTTAATGCCTTTTTGGGTAACGATTCGAAATATTGCTTATGCATTTATCGCCCTTTTTGTATTGGGAACCGCGTTTGTTTTAATAATTACTCGTGGCCGAAACATTTCTGCCCGCCAGATAATCCCAAAATTCTTAGCAGTTATTCTTCTTATAACTTTTTCTTACGCTTTAATACAGATAATATATCAGTTTACAGATGTTATTCAGGGATTTTTTCTAGTCAGCCCGGATGATCCAACACAAAACATTTCTCAAAAAAATTTGCTGAGCGTTGCATTTAACTACAAGGATTTTGTTGGTTATAGGCTGGTAGGGATGGTCAATGACGAATCCGCTTTTATTTCGCTTTTACTCGTTAAACTGACCGCAATAACATACTATTTTATGACGATGATACTTTTGCTTAGGAAAATAATTCTTTGGTTTTTTATTGTAATTTCTCCGATCTTTCCACTTTTAATTCTGTTTTATCCGATCCGTAATACGGCTAAAATCTGGATCGGAGAATTTTTTCGATGGCTTTTGTACGCACCGATTTTTGCGATATTTTTGTCCGGGCTCGTTTCGATCTGGCGAGCATATATTCCGCTTTTGGGATTCAGCCAGTTTCCATTTCCAGGAGTCGGCGATCCGTCAAAAATCGTTTATCCGACAGCGATTAATATTTTAATCGGGGGACCAAAACAAGTTCTCTCTTTAAATAATAGCGTAAACATGAACGATACTTTTGCGCAATACGTCGTCGCGCTCTTGATGCTTTGGGTCGTTATTCTTTTACCGTTTATCTTATTGCAAATATTTTTGGATTATTTTATGTCTTTTTCTTTTAGCGAGAATAATATTGTAAAAAAGGTCGTAACCGGTTATTCGTCAGTGTTCAATAAAGGCATTCCTCCGTCACCGCCGCCACCCTTGCCTTCGTCTAAAACACCTGCGGGTATGGCAAAAGCGCTTCCGTTTTCCGAGAAGTTTTCGATTCCGGCCCAAAAACAAACACAAATACCGATTAACACGTCTGTTCAAGCAAATTCCGAAATTATGCATCTGACCAACTTAAGTGTTCCTACGATGAGGGATATCGCAAAGTACGAAACAAACATGCTCTCGTCCAATGTTTTAAAACGACAAGAGGTGTCTAAGGTTCACGACACTTTGGAAAAAATAGCAAGTCCAAAATCGGTCGCATCTCCCCAGACACAACAACAATATCAGCAGATCAGACAAAAACTTGTCCAGGAAAAACAAAAAGGAAATCCTTTGGCGGCGTCGATTCTTAGCGCAGCCGGAAATATTTCCAAAGAAAAGAGGCAAAAATTTGCACCTAGTGTTGCACCGTCTGATCTTTTTGAAAAAGCAATGTATGAAGCTGCGAGTCAAACCACACAATTACCGTCTGTAAATCGTGTCCAAACAGTAAGCCTCGACGATTACGAAAGTGTTAAGAAGATGTGGCAGGAAAATTATCAAAAACTCGAACCGCCTAAAGAGATCCAGGGAGAAGAAGTAGATCGAAAAGTTTGGATCCAAAATGATATCGATAAGATAAATAAAGCGATCGAACTTCTTACCGCAACAGAACCAACAAAAGTCAACGAAGGAATGGAAATGGTTGGAAATATTTTACCGTTTCTTCTTATCGGAGGATTTTCACGAACAGAGGTTGTCGCCTATCTTAAAGCAAAATTAGAAGCGGGTAAAAGCGTTCTTTCGGAAATTAAAGGCAAAGAGGAGGAAGAAAGTACGACTATCGATGTAACGGCAAAAAAAGAGGAAAAGCCAAAAGAAATGCATCTTGAAGAGAAGCAGCCTCTGGAACCATCAAAAGAACAAGTGCAAAATATCGAAAATAAAATAGAACAAGTAAATCATGAATAAATTTATTATAGTTATCCTCGGTTTAATAGTGGTAATATCTGCGGCAATGCTCGGCCCTTTTTCGATAAATCTGAGTAAACAAGGCGACACCATTGGCACGCCAAAACCATCGTCGTTTATCCTTCGAAAAGAGATTGATTTTACTGTTAATGGTCCGGAATACGAAGGCGGAAATCCGGAAGAAAAATTTTTGCTCGCAGGGGCAGATAAAGACCTAACTCCAAAACGCAACACGATGAGTAAGATTGGTACAGTAACAATCGATGGCGAAACAAAAGAAGTATGGAGATGTCATGTTTATGATTATTATAGTGGTCGGGAGTTAGCTTATATTTATGTCCTAAAAGATCTGGATAAATTTATAATGGATGTTTATCTTTCGGAGAAATTTTGGGATAAATATCCACACGATGACTCAATCGTCACATCACCAGAATTGGTCCCGATAGAAGATGTTTCAGTTGATTTTACAGTGGATCTGCACGGAGAGGAAAAAGTTTATGTTGTTACTCGGGAAAGAGATAAAACACCCAGAAAGGAAATTTTCTCCGAAGCTTCTATTTACAGTCTTAATCCTAATCCTGTGGCGATAAATAAAAAAATAGATGATTTGGGAGATTTTGACGTGTATGAGTTTAAAGGGGACACTGTGAATATTTCTCTTTATGCGATCGAAACCGGAGCAAATATTTTAGACGGAAAGAGTCATGAATTTTATATTTTAAGTAGAATAACAGGGCCAAATGGGGTAATTGATCAGGTAAATAATAAGGCTTTGCAACTTAAAACATTTCCATTTGTAAAAATTTCAGAACGGTCCTGGTGGCTTCCGGACTGTAAGCCTGCCATATATCTATACCCCGAAAAAGAAACCCCGGTTAATGTGAGGATCGTCCCGAAGGGTTTTTTCACCATAACAATTCCGCAATATCCATTAGTCGACGGATGGAATGTTGTGGCCTATCCCGATGGGACAATTAGGGAAAATGGAAAAAAATATAATTATCTTTATTATGAAGCCAAGATAGAAAATTCAAAAATAAATAAACCGGCAGATGGCTTTATTGTTGCATTTAATAATTTGAATAATTTTTATGATAAATTATTGACGAAATTGGGACTATCAGAAAATGAAATCAACGACTTTAAAGATTATTGGCAAAAAGCGTTGCCTTATTCTCCGTATTACTTTGTAGGTATTATGAAAGATAGCGATATTAGCAAAATCGAACCGATGACAATTGTTCCAAAACCCGATACAATAATAAGGGTTAGGCTTTATTTCGAGCCGCGCGAAAATACGATCGAAATAGAAGCTCCTGATT
>JAMCZG010000025.1 GCA_023485715.1 Patescibacteria group bacterium | reverse complement strand
GCGGGGACTCCGCTTGCGTAAAATTACTTCAAAATGCTTATCGTTAATCGCGATTCCCTGAGATTCATAAACCCTTTGAGCCTCGTTTACTATATACTGCTGTGTCTGAGTTAAGCCTCTGACTTTTAGAACCTCTTTTGGATCCAAGTGGCCTTCTGCAAGCGGAGTCCCCGCAACAACGTCATCGCCGTCTGAGATTAAAATATCTGCAGCAAGCGGAACAAAATATTCGCGTTCTTCGATCGGTTTTATTTTACTGTTTTTAATTTTTACAACATATCCGTCGTCCCGTGTTTCGATTTTTACTTTCCCGCTAATCTCTGTGATCGGGGAGAGGTTTTTAGGCGTTCTCATTTCGAACAACTCTTCGACCCTCGGCAACCCTTGGGTAACGTCCGACATTACAACTCCTCCGAAATGTCTAACCCTCATCGTAAGCTGGGTTCCGGGCTCTCCGATCGATTGCGCAGCAACGACTCCAACCGGGACGCCGAGCTCAACTTTTCTTCTCGTCGCAAAATCCCATCCATAGCAATTTGCGCATAACCCGTATAGATGCTTGCAGGTTAAAGGGGACCTGACAATTACCTCTTTTACATCGTTTTCGACGATCGCTTTAGCCTTTTCTTCTGTTATAAAATCGTCGAACTTCCGAAATCTTTTTTTCGTCTTTTTCGAATGTATATCGTTTAGGGCTAATCTTCCGATTAATCGGTCAGCCAACGCCGCTCTGTTTTTCTCTTCAAAAATAGCTATTCCCTCTGTTGTTCCACAATCTTCGTTTCTTATGATAACATCGTGTGCCACATCGACAAGTCTTCTTGTTAAATACCCCGCGTTTGCTGTTTTTAGGGCCGAATCCGTTAACCCTTTTCTCGAACCCCTCGCCGATGTAACGTATTCAAAAATCGATAAGCCTTCTCTGAAATTTGACTTGATCGGAAGTTCGACGATTTTTCCCAACGGATCTAAAATTAACCCTCTTATCGCAGATAACTGTTTTAATTGATCTTTACCAACCCTGGTTCCCTCTGAATCGATAAATGTTTTAATCGGATTCGTCAGAGTTAAACTGTTCCATGTAAGATCTGCAATCGCGTCTGTTGTTTTAAGCCATGTTTCGTTTGACAATCTTTTCCTCTCGTCAAGCGTAATGAGTCCAGCCTGGTATTCGTCGTTTATTTCCGAAATCTTTTTTTCTGCATCTTCGATTAGTTTTTCTTTTTCCGGAACCATCTGGTTGTCAAAAACCGAAACGGAAACTCCGGAAATTGTCGCTGCATAAAATCCGAGATTTTTAATATTATCGATAAGCTCCGCTACTTCTTGGGATGAACAAACAGAAATTGCAGTTGTTACGATTTTCCTAATCGTTGATGCCTTAACTGCCTGGTTAATAAAACCTAAAACTTTCGGAAGTTTTTCGTTAAACATAAGTCTTCCGACTGTGGTCTCGACTATTTTATTTTCGATTCTGACGTTAATCGGTTCGCGTAAGTTTATTTTATTCAGCGAGTGCGCTAAAAACACTTCGTTTATTTCTGCAAAATATGGAATTTCTTCTTTTCTCAATCTTTCGTCCATAGTTGTTAAAAAGAAAACTCCAACAGCCATTTCCCTGTTTGGAAGCGTGATCGGGTTTCCGTCTGCAGGTTTCAATAAATTAAAGCTTGGCATCATAAGATTTACCGCTTCTTCCTGGGCTTTTTGCGATAATGGAATATGGACTGCCATTTGGTCTCCGTCGAAATCCGCGTTGTATCCAGAACAAACGCACGGATGAATACTAATCGCCGATCCTTCGATTAAAACCGGATAAAATGCCTGTATACCGAGCTTATGAAGTGTCGGCGCACGGTTTAATAAAACGGGATGGTTTTTTGTTATTTCTTCTAAAATGTCAAAAACTTCCGGCGGTCTTTTTTCGATATACCGTTTTGCAGATTTTATGTTAGGCGCGTATCCCCGAACTATTACTTCTCTTAAAACAAAGGGCTTAAACATTTCGAGTGCCATGTCTTTAGGAAGACCACATTGCGAAAGGGACAGGTTTGGACCAACTACGATTACCGAACGGCCGGAATAATCTACCCTTTTACCAAGAAGGTTTTGTCTAAATCTCCCCTGTTTCCCGCGTAACATATCCGAAAGAGACCGAAGGGGAGACGCAACAACCTGGGTTCTTTGTGACATATCGATAAGCGTATCGACCGATTCCTGGAGCATTCTCTTTTCGTTTCGAAGAATTATTTCCGGTGCTCCAAGAGCTATTAAGTGCTTAAGTCTGTTATTCCTATTTATTATCCTTCTATATAAATCGTTTAGATCGGATGTAGCAAACCTTCCCCCAACCAGCTGCACCATCGGCCTTAAATCAGGTGGAATTACCGGTAAAACGGTAAAAATTGTAGAGGAAACAGTCACCCCGGCCTTCCTCATCATTTCAAGAAGCCTTAATCTTTTGATAATTTTTAAGTATTTTGCCCCGCTTGATTTTTCCGATTCGCTCCGGAGAGAAACGATTAACGAAGATATATCAACTTTATCTAATAATTCCAAAATCGCCTGCGCGCCGGTTTTAATCGTGAAGAATACGGGAATATCGTATTCCAGAAGTTTGAAATATTCATCTTCAGAAAGAACGCTCCCCACCTTTAAGCTTTTTAAAAGCTTGGCAAGTGCTTCTGCTATTTCGTCGAGTTTTTTATTTTCTGCCTCTAAGCGTTCCGAAAGTCGTGTATTTCTTTGTCTTTTTAGAAGCGCAAGTTCTTGAGTTATAAGCTGTTTTTGCTCTTTCGTGATGTTTGTTTGCTTTGCTTCTTTTAATTTTTCCTCTATTTCTTTATCGATCTTTTTTTCTTCTAGTTCTTTTTCTCTTTGCTGTTTTTTCTTGCGGTCATCGATTATTTGCGCAAATTGGGAAAGTGCGTGTTCCTTTTTCTTTTCGTCGATCGCGGTTACAAGATAAGATGCATAATAAATAACCGACTCCAAATTCTTTTGTGAAACATCTAGGATTAAAGATAGGGAAGAGGACGGACCTTTGAAAAACCATACATGGGCGACTGGACAAGCCAAAGAAATGTGTCCCATTCTTTCCCTGCGAACCCTCGACAATGTGACTTCCACACCGCATTTATCACAGACTATTCCCTTATATCTTATTCTTTTATATTTACCGCAATAACATTCCCAGTCTTTTGTAGGTCCGAAAATTCTTTCGTCGAAAAGACCATCTTTCTCCGGCCGAAGCGTTCTGTAATTAATCGTTTCCGGCTTGGTAATTTCACCGTAAGACCAATTAGTAATATCCTCTTTACTCGCAAGAAGAATCTTAAGCGAACTAAAGTCGACGATCATTAAGTCTTTATTTTTAGGATTATTCATTGGTCGCAACCTCCATTCCTTTTTCTGTCCCAGTCGCCACTTCTTCCCCACCCAAGGTTTCCTGAAGTTCTTTTGCTTCTTCTTCGACCTTTTCTTCTAATTTTTCTTCCAAAACAGGCTCTTTCACTTCTTCTTTTACTTCTGTTCCTGTCAGAACAATATTAAGACCGAGTGCTTGAAGTTCTTTAATAAGGACTTTAAACGATTCGGGTACTTTTGGCGTTGGGATATCTGTACCTTTAACAATCGCTTCAAAAGCTTTTGCGCGTCCGACGATGTCGTCTGATTTAATCGTTAACATTTCTTGTAATATATAGCGCGCCCTGTGTGCCTCGAGTGCCCAAACTTCCATCTCTCCGAGTCTTTGTCCCCCCATTTGCGCTTTTCCGCCGAGAGGTTGTTGAGTAACTAAAGAATACGGACCAGTCGACCTTGCGTGAGTTTTGTCTTCGACCATATGAATAAGTTTCATAACATACTCTATGCCCACAACTACAGAATTTTCATATGGCTTTCCTGTTCTCCCGTCGTAAAGAGTAGATTTACCGCTTTCCGGAAGACCAGCTTTTTTAATAAGAGAGAGTATTCTGTTTTCTTCTACTCTTTCAAAAACAGGAACCGCAATTTTCATCCCAAGTTTTTGCGCAGCCCACCCAAGATGCGCCTCGAGTAACTGCCCCAAATTCATTCTAGCTAAAACGCTTATCGGAGAGATTAAAATATCGACCGGTGTCCCGTCGGAAAGATACGGCATATCAGCGACCGGTAAAATTTTTGAAATAACTCCTTTATTACCGTGTCTTCCGGCGAGCTTATCTCCGACAACTATATGTCTGTATTGCGCTACCTCGACGAGAATTTTTCTGATCGTACCTGGCTCTAATTCGTCTCCGCTTTTTCGATCGAGAATTTGAACACTTATTACTGTTCCTCTTTCGCCGTTTGGTATTCTTAAAGAAGTATCACGGACCTCACGCGCCTGCTCTCCAAAAATTGCCCTTAACAATCTTTCTTCTGCTGTTAATTCTGTTTCTCCTTTAGGAGCGATTTTTCCGACTAGAATATCCCCAGATTCGACTTCGCTTCCGACTACAACGATTCCGTCTTCGTCTAAGTTTGCAAGGTCTTCTTCTGAGACATTTGGGATATCACGAGTCGTTTCCTCGGGTCCTAGCTTTGTCTCAACGACCGACGTCTCGTACTTTTCGATATGGATTGAGGAGAATACATCTTCCTTAACTAGTCTGTCTGACACAACAATGGCGTCTTCGTATCCCAATCCATCGAGCGATGCATACGCGATCAATAAATTTTGACCTAATGCCAATTCTCCGAACTGTGCCGCCGGCCCATCGATTAGAACGTCTCCTTTTTTAACGCGTTGCCCAACATCGACGATTACCTTTTGTGTGTAACATGTTGCCTGTGCTGTTCTCTTAAAAATCTCGATCGAAAATACCGCTTTTTCTCCTTTTATTCCTTTTAAAACCATTGTTCTACTATCAATTGATTCGATTTTTCCATCGAAGGGCGCAGTTACAACCCTACGCATAACTTGAGCAACTGCTCCTTCCATCCCTGTTCCAACTATTGGACTTTGGGGTGCCACTAATGGAACTGCCTGGCATTGCATGTGTGTACCCATTAAGGATCTTTGTGCATCGTCGTGGGAAACAAACGGAATGAGGGAAGCAGCACTACCAACAACCTGACGTGGGGTAATATCTACATATTGTATTTTTTCTTTTTCGACTTCCAGAAACTCTCCACCGTATCTTGCGGGAACCATTTCGTCTTCGATTATATCTTCGTTAGATAACACAGTTGCCCCTGTAATATAATGTTTTGCTTCATCTTCTGCGTCGATATAAACAATCTCGTCCAGGGCCTTAACAGTCGTTTTTTTACCGGTTTTTTTTACTTCAACTTTTCGATACGGTGCTTCGACAAAACCATACTTATTAATCTTCGCGTATAAAGTTAAATAAGTTACCAATCCTATATTTGGTCCTTCGGGGCTTCTAATCGGACAAATTCTTGAATATTGAGAACTGTTGATATCTCGGATCGAAAATGCCGCTCTTTCCCTAGAAACTCCACCAATACCCATTACTGTTAAGCGGTTTAAATTATCGATTTCCGAGAGGGGATTTGTCTGGTCGAGGATTGTCGAAAGCTGTGAAGTCCTAAAAAATTCGTTGATCGACGCCATGATCGGTCGCGCATTAATCAAAGAGGGGATCGATACCGGAACATCTGCCTGAATCAAGCTCATTCTTTCTTTTATACTTCTCTCGAGTCTTAAAACACCCACCCTGAATGCGGTCGTCGCGACTAATTCCCCCACACTTCTTACTCTTCTGTTGGCAAGGCTATCGATGTCATCGACTGTTCCCTTTCCGGAAGTAAGCAAAATAAGATAATTTATAGCCCCGATTATATCGCTGATAGTTAAAACCCGGTCTTCCGAAACCCTAAATCCAGGTGTTTCATCCAATTTCTTATTGATTTTATATCTTCCAACTACTCCCAAATCATATCTTCTGCTGTTGAAAAAAAGACTCGTTATGTTTTCCCTGACTTTTTCCAAGACAATCGGTTCTCCAGGATGCATTTTTTTGAAAATTTCAACTAGTGCCTCTGCTTCTGTCGTGGTTTCGTCTTTATGAAGTGTATTTTTAATGTGTTCGTCTTTGTCTTCGGATTGGATTTGTTTGAAGCTTTCTGTTAGCTGGTCGTTTGAGGAAATGCCTAAAGCCCGTAAAAATGTCGTTACTAAAAACTTTCTTCGTCTGTCGATTTTTACTGTAATAGTCGCGTGCCTGGTAGTTGAAAATTCGAGCCACGAACCGTGAATCGGCCTTATTTCTGCGTTATAGAGCATTTTTCCGGTAACCGGGTCTGAAACCGCGGTAAAAAATACTCCCGGCGATCTAACTAACTGATTAACAACTGCTCTTTCGATTCCGTTGACAATAAACGTACCTCTTTCTGTCATTTCGGGAATATCGCCCAAAAACACCTCGGCATTCATTTTCTTTTCCGTTTTTTTATTTACCAAGGTCGTCTTTACATACAGGGGAATATCGTATGTTATTCCTTTAGCAAGTGCGTTTTGGGGCGTGGTTGATGGTTTTCCAAACCGATAATCGTTTAAGGTTAGCGTCCAATTCTTTTCTGTGAAATCATCGATCGGGGAGATTTCGTCTAATATCTCCTTAACTGCGTGTTCCTTGAACCACCTATACGATTCTTTTTGAACGGCAAGTAAATCGAGTTTTGGTAATAGGGAGTAAGATTTACCCCAGTTTTGTCTTATAATGTTATTATTATTTTTGAGCATCTGAATAACTTCCTGTAACCCTATAGACTTCTATACAACAAAAAATACCGAGTGTAATCCACCCTTATGGAAATAACTTTATATAGAGTGTTTAGTGTATAACATACTCCCCTTTCCCCTGTCAATAACCTATAGTATATATGTGATTAAAATAGTTTTTAATTTTCTTTTATGTTATTATTTTAACTATGTATGATCTTGTAATCGTGGGGTGTGGGCCATCCGGGCTCACTGCATCGATTTATGCCTCATGCTTTAAATTAAATCATATTGTGATCGGAAGCGTTTTAGGAGGACAAATGAGTCTTGCACCGGATATTATCAATTATCCCGGATTCGAAGAAATATCCGGAAAAGAACTCGCCGAGAAAATGGCCGCTCAGGTAAAAAAAAGGGGCGCAGAAATTTTGAGCGAATCAGTGTCTAAAATCGAAAGGGCTGCAAATAATTTTAAAGTCATAACAGAAAGCGGAAAAAATTTTGATTGTTTAACGCTTATTATCGCAACTGGCGCGGAGAGACGAAAATTAAATATCCCCGGCGAAAACGAATATATCGGAAAAGGCGTGCAATATTGCGCGACGTGCGAAAAATTTGAATACGAAAACAAAAATGTCGCTGTTATCGGCGGTGCAAACAGCGCTGTTCAGGCAGTAATACAGCTTTCTCAGGCTGCCAGTAAAATTTACCTTATATATCGCGGTTCCGAACTCAGAAGTGATCCCGTTCTTATCGAAAAAATTAAAAACGATCCAAAAATTGAGATTCTCTATAACGCGCAAGTTTTAGAAATATTAGGCGACGGACAAAAAATAACCGGAATAAAAATAAAATCAAACGAGACTGAAAAGACATTAGATGTTGAAAAAGTTTTTATCGAGATCGGCGGAGTTCCGGGCAGCGCGCTCGCTGTTCCCTTGGGAATTAACGTCGATGAAAAGGGATATATAAAAGTCGATGATAAACTTGCGACGAATATTCCTGGCGCTTTTGCCGCCGGAGATATCGTAAGCGTAGGCCTTTCGATCGAGCAAATTTCAACAGCGATCGGACTTGGCGCGCGTGCTTCCTTTTCGGCTTTTTCCTATCTTAAACAACAAAACGCCCCGTCTCTTTGGGGACAAAACCAGATTAAAAGATAGAAATATTATCTTCATGGTATAATCTATAGTATGTTGAAAGCCCGGGAAATTATCGACATATATATTTCCTTTTTTGAGAAACGCGGCCATAAACGGATCGAAAATTCTCCCCTTATTCCAGAGAATGATCCGACCACTCTTTTTACGAGTTCTGGAATGCAGCCACTAATCCCCTATTTATTGGGCGAACCGCACCCTTTGGGAAAACGATTAACCAATGTTCAGAACTGTTTTAGAGCACAAGACATAGATGAAGTCGGCGATAACCGACATACAACATTTTTTAGAATGCTCGGAAATTGGAGCTTGGGTGATTATTTTAAAAGCGAACAAATCCCGTGGTTTTTTGAATTTTTAACAAAAGGCCTAGGTCTTCCGGCTGAAAAGTTGTATATTTCTGTTTTTAATGGATACGAGAATATTCCTCGCGACAACCTTTCAGAAAACATCTGGCAAGAATTGTTTGATAACGAAGGAGTCGATATATCAGATCGAATTTTTTATTACGGCGTTGACAAAAACTGGTGGTCAAGATCAGGTACTCCAAAAGATATGCCGATCGGCGAACCGGGTGGGCCAGACAGTGAGGTGTTTTTTGATTTAGGAACAGAACACGACAAAAAATTCGGAGAAAAATGTCATATAAATTGTGAGTGCGGAAGATTTTTAGAAATTGGGAATAGTGTTTTTATGGAATATAAAAAAACCGAGAATGGATTTGAAAAATTATCAAAAGCTAATGTTGATTTTGGCGGTGGGCTCGAAAGACTTTTGGCGGCTTTGGAAAATAAATCAGACATTTTTCAAACCAGTCTTTTTTTACCGATAATAAAAACTATTGAGAATGAAACAGCGAAAAAATACGGGGATTATAAAAAAGAAATAAGAATAATAATTGACCATTTTATCGCGTCAACATTTATAGCCGCATCTAACGTTATTCCTTCAAACAAAGAACAGGGCTATATTTTAAGACGATTAATCAGACGGGGTCTGGATAATTTTTACAAGCTCGGCGGAAAAGAAATTATGCCGATAATGAGATCTATTGCCGGGCAATATATCGACACAGATCCTGAATTAGAAGAAAAATTTGAAAACGTCAAAAACACGATTTTACAGGAAGAAGAAATTTATCGAACAACCCGCGAAAAAGCAAGAGTATTGATCGAAAAAAAATATAAAACCGGTGACGAATTAAAAGGCATTTCTAAAATCTCATCTGAAGATGCGTTTCTCCTCTACTCGACCCATGGACTTTCTCCTACTCAAATTAGAAGTTTAGGCTATGAATTTAATGAACAGGAATTTGCAAAAAAAATGGAAGAGCATCAAAAATTATCAAGAGCAGGAGCAGAAAAAAAGTTTAAAGGCGGGTTAGCGGATAATTCCACAATGACAGTAAAATATCACACCGCGACTCATTTGCTACACGCGGCATTACGAAAAATATTAGGCAACCATGTCGAACAGAAAGGAAGCAATATTACGTCCGAGCGTTTGCGTTTTGACTTTTCGCATCCAGAAAAATTAACAGAAGAACAAATAAAAAAAATCGAAAATTTAATAAATGAAAAAATTAACGATAATCTACCAATAGCTTTTGAGGCAATGGACAAAGAAAAAGCGTTAAAATCAGGCGCCTTAGGTTTTTTTATTGCAAAATATGCTGATAAAGTAAATGTATACACAATCGGAGATTTCAGCAAAGAGGTCTGCGGTGGTCCCCATGTCGATTTTACAGGCAAGCTAAAAAGGTTTAGTATAATAAAGCAGGAGAATATCGGACACGGGGCACGACGAATCTACGGAAAATTGGAAAATTAATATGAAACTCGCTCTGCCTTCTATTTTCGGAAAAAAAGAAAAACCAGAACATTATTTAGCTCTTCTTTTAAGAGACGAAAAAGTAAGTGCGGTAGTTTTTGAGGTTATCGCGGGAAAAATTCAAGTCATCGGTAAAAACGAAGAGTATTTTAAAGACTCGATCGAAACCGTAACGCAAGAAGAATTAATCGAGACGATGGACAAGGCGATTTCGATCGCTGAGAACTCAATTTCTGAGAATACCGAAACACTAAAAACAATTTTCGGCGTAAAACAAAATTGGATAGAACAATCGAAGATAAAACACGATTATCTTTCTAAACTTAAAAAATCGTGCGACGCATTAGGACTTGCTCCGATAGGATTTTTAGTTACCCAAGAAGCAATAACGCATCGTTTGCAACAGGAAGAAGGAGTGCCTGTTTCTGCGATTCTTATCGAGGTCGACAAAAAAAATATTACTGTTTCTCTTGTCCGAGCCGGGAAAATTATCGAAACGAAAACAGCAAAAATCGAGGGATCAATACCAAAAATAACAGACCAAGTTCTACATCATTTTACAGACTATGAAATCTTACCTTCGAAAATTATTATCTATGATGACAAGGAAAGCGAAAATCTTAGTCAGGAATTTATCGGACACGTATGGAGCAAAAGTCTTCCATTTTTACATGTCCCTCAAATCGTTAACCTCCCAAAATGGTTTGACTCAAAAGCAATATTGTTCGGTGCGGCAACACAGATGGGTTTTGAAGTATTAGGAGATGAAGCAAAAAAAGAAAAAATAATAGCTGATGATCTAAAATCAAGAATAGATGAAGATAAAAACAAGGAAACGACTCAAGCAGCGACCCTGAACGAAGAAAGCTTTGGTTTTATAAAAGAAGCGGATGTTATAAAAGTAGAGCCAAAATCGGTAAAAAAAGAGACTGACGAGATCGAAGAAGAAAAAGATACACCAATACAAGAATTATTAGAAGAACAAGACGAAGAAGAAATAGAACCTCAAACAGCAATCGCCGAGGAAAGAAGAAGACCTGAAAAAATCGAAGTAAATTATGAAACCAAAGAAGAAATAACCAGATCAGGAAGTATATTGGCTCTACCGGTTAAAATAATAAGAAATATTTTCGGAAAGATGTTTTTATTTATGAAATCTGGTAATAAAATCGTTTTTATCCCACCTATTATAATTGCGTTTCTAATTCTTTTATTTATTCTTTATATTTTTTACCTGGGCGCGCAAGTCACCATAAATATTAATCCAAAATCTATAGAGAAGAAAAGCGATGCAATTTTTGTCGCGGATAAAAAAACTGATATTTCAAAAAATATTATCGCCGGAAATTTGATCTCTGTTTCCGAGACGGGCGAAGCTTCAACCCAAGCCACCGGAAAAAAAGAAACTGGCGATAAAGCAAAGGGAACGGTCACTTTGTATAGTCGCCTTACGGAGGAAAAAACATTTCCCCAGGGAACAACTATTGTTTCGCCGAATGAGCTTGAATTTACTTTCGATAAAGCAGTAACTATTTCTTCTGGATCGGGAGACGCAAGTTCCCCGCCGGTTACAAAGAAAATCGAAGTTACGGCAAAAGAAATCGGTAAAGAACACAATCTCCCATCCAGTACTAAATTTACAATCGGTTCTTATCCGACAACAACAATCGTTGCTAAAAACGATTCTGCTTTTTCAGGAGGAACAAAAAAAGAAATCACAATTGTATCTAAAAACGATATCGATAAATTAACCAACGAGGTCGCCAAAAAATTCGAAAAAAAGGCAAAGGACGACATAATCAAAAAAATCCCGACAGGACACTCGATTATCCCTGTCTTCTCCGATATAACCCTTACCAAAAAAACTTTTAGCAAAAAACAAAACGATGAAGCAAGAGAAGTATCGTTAAAGGCAACCATCGATTACACAATGCTTTGTTACCCAAATAAAGATCTCGAATCTTTTTCAACTAATCTTTTAAAAAACAATATTCAAGATATGATGATTGATAATATTGATTCTTCTATCAACAGTCCAAAAGTTAAAAACGAAAAAGAAATAACCGGGACAATCGTAATAAAAGCATCTCTATTATCCAAAATCGATGAAAAAAAGTTGGCTGAAACAATAAAAGGAAAATCGTTTAAAGAAGCCGAAGAAATAATATCAAAACTTCCTCAGGTCTCTGATCGATCTGTATCTCTTTCCCCCAATATTCCGTTCCTGCCAAAAATTTTACCACAAAAAGCGGACAATATCAGAATCGTTATCCAAAGCAATGAGTGAATATTACTACAAAAGCAAAAACCAAATAAAGATTGATTCCCGAAAATTTTTGCAATTCGGTAGTTTTCTTATAGCATTTTTCGGTTTTATCGCAGCACTGTATATTTTTTTTCCATTAATCTCATGGCAAATATATTTTGCCCCGGTTTTTGCGTCTAATGAACTTACTGCACCGATTCCCAAATATACGATTGTCAATAAATCAACTGTCCAAAGCTTAATCGCCGCAACGACAGAAAAAATTAGCGGTATCGATTATACTAATGCCCAAAATTGGTTTCCAAATTTTAAGACAGAGGATAAATCACCGCAAATTCAATCTTATACCCTTTCCATCCCAAAAGTTGGAATAAAAGATGCAACCGTTTCGACGGTAGATTTTGATCTCAGCAAACATCTAATTAATTATAGCGGGACAGCGATACCACCCAATAAAGGAAATGCTGTTGTTGTCGGACATTCGACATTACCTCAACTTTTTAATCAAAATGATTACAAAACAATTTTTGCGACAACATATCTGCTAAAAATAGGAGACGAGATTAAAGTAAAGATAGATGGAATCGAATATCTGTATAAGGTATTTAACATAACTGTTGTTGACGCGGACGATACTTCTGTTTTTAGTCAAAACTATGACGACAGCTATTTAACTTTGATTACCTGCACGCCCCCCGGAACCACATGGAAAAGGTTAATCATTAAAGCGAGATTCGAAAAAATATAAAAATGCAGGAAGAAAATAAATTTATTATTTTTTTTAAAAAAATATGGCCGGCAATTTATCGGATTATCAATTCGATTTTTTATTTTGTTATCTCTTTAATAAAAAACATTGTTTCTTATTCGATTAAACAAATAAAAGGAGAAGGATATTGATGGATCATAAAAATTTAGCACTCGATGCGATTAGAAAGAAATTAGTCGGAAAAAAATTAAACTACGAAGAACTTTATGCGATTATGGATCAAATTTCATCGAGGAGATTAAGCGATGTTTTAACAACGTACTTTGCTGCATCGGGTTATTCAAAAGGTTTTTCAAATCAAGAACTCTTTTATTTAACAAAAGCGATGGTCGAAACAGGCGAAAAATTAAAATTTAAAGGGATCGTCGCGGATAAACATTCTATCGGGGGTGTCCCGGGAACCAGAACAACCTTAATCGTAGTACCGATTGTCGCATCTGCCGGATTTTTAATCCCGAAAAGTTCATCGCGCGCGATAACAACCCCTGGTGGGACCGCAGACGACATGGAAGTTTTGGCACCAGTATCATTTTCAAGAGAACAGATTTATAAAATTGTCGAGAAAACAAATGCCTGTATTGTCTGGGGAGGAAGTTTTAATATAGCACCTGCAGACGACATTATTATACATATCGAAGAACCGCTTTTGTTTGAGAGTTTTGATAAAATCCTCGTTTCGATTATGGCAAAAAAGGTTGCGTTCGGGTCGAACCATGTTGTAATCGACCTTCCGTATGGAGATATGGTAAAAGTTCATACACTTAAAGATGCGAATGTTCTTAAGGAAAAATTTGAGTATCTTGCTAAAAAATTTGATATAAAAATAATCGTACTGGTTCATAGAACAGACGAGCCTGCCGGACGGGGCATCGGACCGATACTGGAGACGCGAGAGGCGATAAGAGTTTTACAGCAAAAAGAGAATCGCCCGATCGATCTCGAAGTCAGGGCTTTAAATTTAGCCGGAAATTTACTAGAACTTTGTCTTAAAGATTCACCTCAAAAATTAAAAGACGACGTTAAAAAAAATTTCGGAAATTCGATCGGTTGGGCAACTAATATTTTACAGTCTGGCGTTGCATTTAAAAAAATGCAGGATATTATACAAGCACAAGGCGGAAATCCAAAAGTCGACAGCGAAGATCTACAACCAGGAAAACATGTTTACGAGGTTAAGGCCAAAAAGAACGGAACAGTGAAACAAATTCACAGTAAAAATGCGACCATCGTCACAAAGGTTTTGGGCGCACCTAAACAAAAAGGTGCTGGAATTTTTTTGAACAAAAAAATTGACGAGAAAATAGTAAAAGGCGAAACAATATATACACTTTTTAGCGAAAACGTGTATAATCTCAAAGAGGGAAAGGACTCGATCATAAACTTTCCGATTCTTGAATATTAAATGAAAAGAATATTTATTTTTTGTATTATAATTGCTGCCGTCTTGCTTGTAGGATTTTTTTGGTGGAATAACGGTCTTTCTCCTGTAAACATATCCGATAAATCGCAAGTAATTTTTGTTGTTAACAAGGGCGAGGGCGTAAGAGAAATATCAAATAATCTTAGAAGTAAAAATTTAATAAAAGATCCTGTTGTATTCTTTATATTGATTAAAAAATTAGGAATCGAAAAAAATATCCAAGCCGGAGATTTTAGGCTCTCACCCTCGATGACCGCCGAAGAAATCGCGGAAAATTTAACCCACGGAAGTCTTGATATCTGGGTTACGATTCCGGAAGGAAAACGGGCCGAAGAAATCGCGGAAATTCTACGATCCAGCTTGGCAACATACGATCCCGCATGGAAACAAAATCTTATTGAAAACGAAGGCTACCTTTTTCCTGATACTTATTTAATTCCAAAAGATGCCGACATCGATCTTATCGTTTCCATGTTCAAGAATAATTTTGAGACAAAATATGAAAGTATTGCACCCCAAGATCAAAATAAATTATCTAAAAGCGAAATTATTACTATCGCATCATTAATCGAAAGAGAAGCAAGATTCCCCGAAGACCGACCCCTTATCGCATCCGTAATAATGAACCGCCTGGAACTCTCGATGCCACTCCAGATCGACGCAACAATCCAATATTTATTAGGCTATCAGCTAGATGAAAAATCATGGTGGAAAAAATCTTTAACAATAGATGATTTGAAATTGGATTCCTCATATAATACTTATCAAAACACTAATCTCCCTCCAGGTCCGATTTCAAACCCCGGAATCGATTCGATAAAGGCCGCGATTAATCCAGCAAACACGGATTATCTTTATTATTTATCTGACAGCTCCGGCCATAATCATTACTCAAAAACCTTAGCGGAACACAACGCTAACATCGAAAAATACGGATTGTAATTAACTTCTTTTGGGGATACCTTTGAAGAATCGTTTTGTTGAAGTCGTAATTTTTCTAATCGGTGATCCGTTATTTTTTGCGTGGCCGTTTGTTTTTATCTCTTCTTCAGCTTCTTCTTCAAAATCTTCTGATATTTGAGGTTCTTCAGCGTGTCTTACCTCTTCTTTTATTAGATTCGTTACCTCGGTTACTCCTTCCAATCCGTCTGTTGTTAATTTTTTTAACAGTTTTTTACCCGTTTTTGTTGTAAAAAAATAGCAAATCCCGGCCCCTATTACAGCACCCCAAATAAACCCGTTAAAAAAATTGTTCCCAGACTTCTGTTTTTGATTGTAATGGTCCATAGCCTCTTCAGTCTTTATTTTTTTTCCCTTCTGATTCGTCTTTATAAAATTTACTTTTGAAAAAGTTTGCAAAAGACGCCCCAGCTTTTATTCCCGAGACAACACTTGAAAAAGAAGAAATCGGCTTGGAAACACTTTCTGTTATAACACCTGTATCGTCTAAAACTTTGTTCGCCTTAGTAATTGTCTGTCGAAGCTCTCTTAAAATAAAAAACACCTGAATTCCTAAAACCAAAAGAAGGAATGCCAAAACGATTATCACTAAAAGTAGTATCGGCTGGGCAGCATCTATCATAAAAATAGGTTACTCCACTTATGCTTTTATGTCAAGAACCAGGTTTTATTTCTACATGTCGCTCGATAACCGTTTCTTTACCAAAACGGTTAACTGCTTTTATTTTAATTGTCGATTTTCCAGGAAATAAATCGATCTCTTTCTTAAACACACCATTACTTTCGACAGAAATTGGATTATTATTTATGGTTAGTGTCGAATTAGGATCTGTTTTTCCCGAAATTTCTACAATTTCTGAATTAATCGTCGCATTTTCTGTCGGAGAATTAACATCCAGAGGTGGATTTATAAAGGTATATCTATACTGAAAAACTATATATCCCAAAAGCACTAAAAAAATCAAAATTATAATTATCGGAATTTTACGGATTTTTATTCCTTCTACCGGAAAATCCTCTTTTCCAGCTAGGCCTTCGGGTAAAACTCTGAGCGCTTTTTCTTCGTCGAATTCACGTCTGAAAAGAGCCAATGCTTTGTTCGCCGATAACCCTAAAAACTCAGCATAATTTTTAACAAATCCCTGTGCATATGCCGGTGAGGGAAGTTTTTTATAATCCCCTTTTTCGATCGCAGACAGAAAAGAGGCTCTGATTTTTGTCGCTTTAGAAACTTCTTCTAAGGTTAAATTCTTTTTGACACGCTCCTCGTAAAGCTTCTGGCCGATTTTTAACATAATTTAAAATTCTATTGTCCGCCATTTAAATTATTAATAATTTCGTCGGCGTTTTTAACCAATACGTCCCGGGGCTTTGATCCTTCTCCCGGACCAACAATTCCCATACCTTCGAGTTCGTCTAAAATTCTTGCAGCTCTTGCGTAGCCGACTTTAAGACGCCTTTGTAGAAGCGATGCAGACGCTTTATCGAATTGGCAAATAACACGGATTGCTTCTTCGATAAACGGATCACGACCGTCGGAACTGACTGAGATCCCTCCCTTTTTAAGCGTTACTTTTTGGGTCGTTACTTCCTCTGTGTATTCAACAGCAGGCGCTTTAGACTTAAGATAATCAACAAGTTTTTTAACGTCCCCATCCGAAACAAAAGCACCTTGTATTCTAGTCGGTTTTGCCTGTTCCGGTGGGATATAAAGCATATCTCCCCGACCCAAAAGTTTCTCCGCCCCCGGAGTGTCAAGAATTACACGCGAATCGATCATCGAAGAAACGTTAAACGCCACTCTGCAAGGGATATTTGCCTTAATAAGTCCTGTTAATACATCAACCGAAGGCCTTTGGGTAGAAACTACAAGATGGATTCCGGTTGCACGCGCCATCTGGGCTAAACGCGCGATCGCATCTTCTACGTCGACTGGGGCAAACGCCATTAAATCCGCTAGCTCATCGATAAAAATAACAATATATGGAAGCGCCTGAAACGCAGAAAGTTCATTATAAGAGTCTATATTCCGAACATTTGCTTCCGCAAAAATTTTATATCTTCTATCCATCTCTCCCATTGCCCATTTTAATGCGGATAAAATTTTATCCGATTCAACTATTACCGGATGTAATAAATGAGGAATTCCGTTGTATCCTGTTAATTCTACTCTTTTGGGATCAATAAGTATTAATTTTACTTCCGCCGGTGATGCCCTGAATAAAAGAGACGATATAAAAGAATTTATCAGTACCGATTTTCCAGAACCGGTCGTTCCAGCGACCAAAACGTGAGGCATTTTGGCAATATTTGCTACCACCGGAGAGCCAGAAACATCTAGACCCAGAGACACGGTGAGCTTTGACTTACTCTTTTGCATAACACTGGACGCGAGCATTGTTTTAAGCGAAACAATTTCGAGCGACCGGTTTGGAATTTCGATTCCTACCAAATTTCTCCCGGGGATCGGCGCTTCGATTCTTATTTGTCCAGTCGGCGCTTCAGTTGCGAGCGCAAGATCGTTTGACAACGATGTAATTTTTGATACTTTTGTACCGAGTGCGATTTCTAATGCATATTGGGTGACTGCAGGGCCTAAATTAACTTCGGCAACGCGGGCCTCGATCCCAAAACTTTGGAGGGTTTTTTCAATTATGCTTGCGGTTTTTTTTATATCACCCCTGTTTGCTTTATGTCCGGCAGAATCAGAAAGAAGATTAAGCGGCGGATATTCCCAAATTTGACCCTGTAAAGTATTACTGACAAGTTTTTCCGAAAGAAAAGCCGGTTCCCTCTTTACTGCAAGAGACGGAATGGCTCCTTTAGACGATATTCCTATTAAATCCTTCTGTTCTCCCTTTATCGCCATACCTTTTGACTGAACAAGTAAAGGTCTTTTTGTCTTAAAAATAGAAAATATCCTGCCCGGAAATAATCTATGAATATTTTTATAAACGAATGCAAGGGCCGAAAAAATTTCGTCGATCGATGTATCAAAAGATACTATAATTCCGACTGCGAGTCCGGCGATAAATACAGCATCTGCTCCAGCGACTGTTAAAATTTCGGCTAGTGTCGCGAAAATGCTTTTTCCGATTTCTCCGCTCTTACCCAGTGACAAAAGCGACACAAAAAAAATTGCAAAACCGATCGAAACATTGGGTTTGGATAAAAATATCCGGAGTCTTAAAAAAAACAAGCCAAAAAGGATTAAGACTAAAGGGAAAAGGTAAGACATAAAACCAAATTTCTCGGAAAGAAGATCATCTACCAAAACAAAATTTTCTCCGGACCGGGAAAAAGATAAAAATAAAAGTACGCCCACAAGTATCAGGCCGAAAGCAAAAATAGAATAGATTGTTTCTTTCTTAAGTTTGAGTTTAAAATGTCTTTTCTTATAATGTCTTCTTTTTGCCATAAACTAATTATATAGACTTAAAAAAATAACTACAAGTTTATATAGCTTACTGCAAACATTTCTATACTTTAATAACTACCGGTAAAACCAGAGGATGACGGTGGAGTTCTTTGAATATAAATCTTTCTGAAACTTCGCCGATTAATTTTCTAATATAAATCCAGTCTGTAACACCCCCTGCTTTTACTTTAACTGTATTTTTCAGATGGTTTTCGAGTTTTCGGCCTAAAATATTAATATCTGCCTGAGGAAAACCGCGGATAATAACAGTGGGTGTGTTTACGATTGCTCCGGTTGAAGACGAAACTTCTGTCAATAAGATGACCAATCCGCCTTCGGAAAGCTTTTGGCGGTCCCTTAAAACGAAACCTTCGACTTCTTCGCCGCTAATCTGGTCCACATACACATTTTTAATATCTATTTTCTTGCCTTTATAAGCTTTGTTTTGTGAAAAAACGATTTCCTGTCCGTCATCGACCAAAAAAACATCATCCTTTTTATACCCGAGCTTTTCACAAAGCGACCTGTAAGCAACCATATGTCTGAAAGTTCCGCCGATCGGTAAAAAATATTTCGGTTTAACAAGTGATATTAAAAGCATGATGTCCTGGGAAGAACCGTGACCCGACACGTGGAAATCATCACTTATGTCCGAATAAACAACCCTGGCGCCTCTTTTTGCGATTGTATCGATTAGATCATTTACTGAAATTTCGTTTCCCGGGATCGGATCGGTCGAAAAAATAACCGTATCTTGAGGATTTAATTTTATCTCTCTGTGTTCATCGTTTGCGATTCGTGTCATCGCGGAATTTTCCTGTCCCTGGCTCCCTGCGACAATCAATAATAATCTTTTTTCGTTATGTCTTTTAAGGTCTTCTATCTGTACCTCTGATCCGTTGTTTATTTTTAAATAACCGAGTCTTTGCGCCACTTCTTTTGCTTTTATAAGTGACCTTCCGACAAAACAAATCTTTCGGCCTACATTTTCACCTGCTTTTATTGCCTGATTAAGTCTCGATATATTTGACGAATAAGTCGTGATAAGAATTTTTCCCCGACAAATTTGGGCTTCTCTTTCAAAACTTTCGGACAAACTTTGCTCGGAAGGCGTGTATCCTTTTCGTTCTGAACCTAAACAATCTGACATTAAACAAGTTATGCCGCTACTTGATCCGTTTACAATTTTTTGGAACTCGGTTTTCTTTCCGTCGATTGGCGTTAAATCGAATTTAAAATCACTACCGTGATAAAAATTACCCTCCTTCGTTTTTATTAATAAATTCGATGCGTCTGGGACCGAGTGGGTAACGCGGATAAAGGAAATTTTAAAACTTCCCAATATTTTTTCTTGTTCGTCGAATAAAACTGTTTTAACACGGCTTGCGACGTTAAATTCTTTAAGTTTTTCGTTTGCTAGCGCAGCTGTTAACGGTGTGCCTAATATCGGAAAAATCGGGAGCTGGGGCAAAATATACGGAAGCGCACCGATATGATCTTCGTGTCCGTGAGTTAACACCATTCCGACGATTTTCTTTGTTGTCTTTAACAGATACGATATGTCGGGTAATAAAAGATCAACGCCTAGCATGGCTTCGTCTGCAAAACCCAAACCGCAATCGATAATTAGTATTTCGTTCTCTGTTTCGTATAAATACATGTTGCGTGTGACATCACCGACTCCGCCTAGTGGGATAAAAGAAATTTGGTTATTCATAAAATTAATATTGCGGCATAAATTCTTTAATATTTTCTGTTGTTATATGAAAAGATTGTCCCTTGCCCTCGACAATATATCTGGCTACTTTTCGGCAGACCCCTTGAATTGTCCTTTCAAGACTTCTTATCCCCGAATCAAATCCCAAAGGCCGAATAATTAGTGGCCAGACTCCCTCGTCGACAATCAATTGATTTTGTGACAACCCGGTCTGCAAACGAATTTTGGGAAACAAATAGTCTTTTCCGATCGCAGTTTTTTCGGCGTCTGTATAGGAGGGCATCTGGATAATCTCTAGCCTGTCCAAAACAGCTGTTGAAATATTCGTCGTGTTGTTTGCAGTCGCGACAAAAAGAATTTGAGATAGATCAAAAGGATAATCAACGTAGTGGTCTGTAAACGCCCTGTTTTGCTCTGGATCCAAAAGTTCAACCAGTACTCCCATTATATCGGCTCTGGCCTCCTGGGAAACTCTGTCTAATTCATCAAGCAATATAACCGAATTTTTTGCCTGGGAATGAACTAGTTTCTTTACTATTGATCCTGGTTCTGCATCTGGGAACGCCCTCGACTGACCTCGTAACGCCCTCGAATCTCCCATGCCCCCAAACGGAATCCGCTCGAATTTTCTTCCTAAAGCTTCTGCGATCGAATACGCAAGGGTTGTTTTTCCAGTTCCGACAAGACCGACCAGACAAATAATCGGCGCGCGTAAAACCCTGAATTCTTGCTCCGACGTTTTATTTTTTTCGTTTAAAATTATGGACGCTAAATACTCTAAAATTCTGTCCTTAACCGAATTTAAACCATAATGATTTTTGTTTAAAATTTCTTTCGCTTTTACCAAATCTAATAAATCGTTTGTCATCTTTCCCCAAGGCAAACTCACGACCCAATTAACATAAGAAGACGTGTTTTCGTATTCGATAATATAGTTAGGACTTAAATATCCCGAAGATGCCCTAAGAAGTGTTAATCGCTGAATTCTTTCGATGAGAAGCTGCTTGAGGTCTTCTGGTAAATTTCCGTTTTCGATTTTTTCCCCCAAACGTCTTATTTGGTCGGCGGCCGCACTCGCATTCGAAGAGTTTTTTATTTCGACATTTTTATTATCACTAGAATTATCACCTATTAACAAAGGATCCATAAATTTATAATACAACAATCAAAAAATAAATACGAGAACTATTAAGGATTATTAATACGGTTTTTTATTAAAACGGGGACCGGATTGTGACCTAAAAGAACCTCTTTTTCTAAAAGCCGGTTTTCCGGGAATTACAGACCTTTCTCTTCTAAACTGCATCGATAATGGGTGCATACTTTTCGGGCTTTGAACATTCTGATGTTTTTGTGCTTGATTTGCGTCTTCTCCGAAAAGCATCGAAAGATTAATTCTTCCCTGTTCGTCGATTTCAGCAACTCTTACCTTGACTTTTTGACCAATCGTAACGACTTCGCTCGGATTTTTTACAAATCCCGTCGACATTTGAGAAACATGAACCATTCCTTCTTTTCCGGGCAACACTTCAACAAAAGCCCCGAACGGTAAAATTCTTTTGACTGTTCCTTCAAAAACTTCTCCGGCAACAACCTCGCGAGTCAATCCTTTAACCCAATCTACTGCTTTTGCTACTGCATCTTCCGAAGTTCCAGAAATTGTGACCGAACCGTCGTCTTCGACATCGACTGTCGCACCTGTTTCCGCGATTATATTTCGAATAACCCGTCCCCCGGGCCCGATAACCTCACCGATTTTTTCAACCGGGACACGAATAACTTCGATTTTTGGCGCAAATTCAGAAACCTGCATTCGAGAAGATGGTAAAACTTTTTGCATTTTTTCCAAAATGAACATTCTTCCAACCTTTGCCCGTTCCAAAGTTTCCTCGATTTGTTTAATCGTAAGGCCTGCTATTTTCACATCCAGCTGAATCGCGGTAATACCTGTGTCTGTACCAGCAACTTTAAAATCCATGTCTCCTGAAAAATCTTCGAGACCTAATATATCTGTAAGAATCACGTAATTATCTGTTTTTCCAAAAACATCAGACATAAGCCCCATCGCGATTCCGGAAACCGGTTTTTCGATCGGAACGCCTGCGTCCATTAATGCGAGCGTTGAACCACAAGTAGATGCCATCGAGGTCGAACCATTCGAAGACAATACTTCAGAAACCACTCTTATCGTGTAGGGAAATTTTTCCCTGTTCGGTATAACCGAAATAATCGCGCGTTCGGCAAGTGCACCGTGTCCGATTTCTCGCCTTGACGGCATTCCCATTCTACCGGTTTCTCCGACAGAATATGGCGGCATCGAATAATGATGAATATATCTTTTTGTCTCTTCGCCCTCTGCAGACTCGATTAATTGTTCTAGTTTTGGCGAACCCAAAGTCACAACAGTTAAAACTTGTGTGTCTCCCCGCTGAAAAACAGCTGAGCCATGAGTTCTTGGTAAAATCGAAGCTTGTCCAGAGATTTCTCTTATTTCATCTATTTTTCTTCCATCGGGCCTTTTTCCTTTTTTAAGAATGTCTTCCCTAATACCCTTAAAAAGAATATATTCTGCTGCTTTAGCAACAAGTTTTTTATCTATCGAAATCTCGGGGTTTGCAGTTTTTTCTTCTTCGAATATCTTATCTATTAAACCAGAAAATTCGTTACTGTTTGTGGATTCTTTAGAGGCCCTGATCGAGATAAACGACTTTATTTCTTCCTTGTAATTTTTTTCAACTCTTGCGATTAGCTCCAGTAGGACCGAATCCTGTGAAATACCTTGTTTTTTTTGTCCTACTTCTTTAGTGAACTCTTCGATGAAACCGATTATTTTCTTTGTTTCGTCGTGGGCTTTTTTGATCGCATCGAGTACAATTTTTTCTGAAACTTGGAACGCGCCAGCTTCCAGCATTATTGTTTTTTCTTTTGTATGAGAACAAACGATATCCAGTTCAGAAAATTCACTTTCCGAAACTCTCGGATTAATTATAAATTCTGCGTTTCCGTTCCCTTTTTCTTTTACATATCCTACTCTTACCGCTCCGATCGGCCCTTTCCAAGGAATTCTTGAAATATTAAGAGCCGTGGAAACTGCGATCATCGATAAAACGTCTGGTTCGTTTTCTCCGTCGACGGATAAAACAGTTATAACAACCTGAACTTCATTTTTGTATTCTTTGGGAAATAGTGGTCTTATCGATCTGTCGATAAGTCTCGCAGTTAAAATCGCGTCGTCTGACGGTTTTCCTTCTCTTTTTACCCATCTACTCCCTTTTATTTTCCCTCCGGCGTATAATCTTTCGATATACTCAACAGTTAACGGAAAATAATCTATATCCTCCCTAACTGCGCCTTCCACGATTGTTACCAAAACTTCTGTGTCCCCGGTCCGGGCCAAAACAGAAGCTGTCGCTTGGGGAGCTAAATAACCTGTTTCCAGAGTAATTGTTTTACCTGATAATTCTAAACTTTTTGAGGTTTTTTTCATGCAGTTAATCTTTTAATCCGATCTTTTTTGTGATTTCGAGAGCTCTATCTTTTTCTAACTTTGATAGAAAATTTATAAGCCTTCTTCTTTTTGCGATCATCGATAAAAGTCCGCGTCGGCTATGAACATCATGTTGGTGCGCTTTTAAATGCTCTGTTAACCGGTCTATTCTTCGCGTTAAAAGCGCGATTTGAACTTCCGGACTTCCTGTATCGCCCTTTGCTGTTTGGAATTTTTTAATGACTTCTTCTTTTTGTGTCGCACTAAGTGGCATATTTATAACAACTAATTATAGCACGGATTAAACCTAACTACAAGTAATAAGAATTAGACTAATGTAGAACCCTTGTAGACTTTCGGGGTGAGCCAATCAGATGGAGGGTTTTTATCTTTCCTTTTTAAATTATTTTGTGGTTGTATAGGTTTTTCTTCGGGTTGTTCTTTTGGTTGCTGTCCAAAAGGCATAGCCTGCCTTGGTGTTTGTTGAACGTGGCCGAAATTTCTTTGTGGAAATTGAGACATTGATTGGGACGATTGTGTTTTTTGGTTTTGATAATTAGCCTGTGTTGACACCGGCTCAGTAAACGAACCTTCGTCGGAAATCCTGTTCGTGCTAGGGATTCTGTGTCTAATAGCACCCTCTTTTATAGCTAAAGCCGCTATTTCCAAAGCGACTGCGCTTGTTTTCGGGTTTTGGAAATTGTCGGTCGCAAAAGTAATACCAGATAAAATATTTTGTGCAATATCGATATTTATCGTAAGCCCCAAGTTTTTAAGAATATAACCAATCTCTTCTGAAACCGAAGAAAATCTGGGACTCACAAAAACATAATCTCCAAACCCCTGGTTTTCCTCCTTATTGTCGATGTTAACGATTTTTGTGTCCTTTAAACTTTCCGGGTTAAAAATATTTCCCAAATCCGAAAGGTTCGGAGTCCCGATAATAAAAAGTGTTTTCGGTAAACTTCCACCACGCCTAAATCTTACGTCTTGATCGTTAAAGTTCATTCCTTTTTCCCCACCTTTTACAACTATATTAAGGTAACCATCTTCTAGCGTGTAAGAAACTTTATCGATCTCTCCCTCTCTATATGGAAAAGAAACGATTAAATCCGGTCCCGCTCCCTCGATATTTTTAGAGACTTTATCGATTCCAACAAGGGATGAGATTTCGACAATTGGGTCTGTAGGACAAGCGATGACGACACTTTTTCCGATTTCTCCTAGGCTTAAATACAAAGACAAAGCCGCAGCCATCTCGTCGATGTTGGGATTTTTACCGACCGCAATCGCGATTTTTTCATTATTCGCTAAAATATCTTTTATTGATTGTAAATTTGGGTTATCCATATATTATTTTCGTTAACGATGGCATACTAACATATCACCTATAGTAAAGTCAAGGAAAGGCGAAATAATCACTCCACCTTCTTGTCCTTTTTCAATTTTAGAAACGGTTTCTTTTCCCTGCCGAACAGAATTAACTGAACTCTCGCCTAAAATATTTTCTCCTCGCATTAATCTTACCTTGTCACCCCGCGCAACTCTCCCTTCTACTACTTTTATACCTAAAACCTTCGTCTTTTCAAACGGAAAACTCGCTAGAACCTTAGCTGTACCGTATATTTCTTCGACGATTGCTTCTTTTCTTCCCTCGATTACGTCTTTCAATTCGTCTAATAATTCGTATATTATCGTGTAGTTTTTGAGCAAAACATGCTCGGTTTTTGCAAGACGCATAACCTCTGGAGCTATCTTAATATTAAAACCTATAATTATAGCGCTACTCGATTTTGCCAATAAAACATCTGCCGACGTTATATCGCCGGTTTTTTTTGAAACCACGAGTACTTTTTCGGGCAATGCGTTTAAAATAGCCTCTAGTGTCCCCAGGGTATCAGCACACAAAATGATCGGCAAAACGTCTTTTTCTGCTTCAAAGGAAACGTCGAAGGGATTGATCGCTTTTTGAGGTTGGGGTAAATCCACTTGTTTTATTTTTTCTTCTGTTTTATAAACAATACTTCCAACACGCGGAGTAGAATTAAAACCTAATACTTCTACCGCTTCTCCGACCGTCGCGTTTTGAAGATGTTGGCCTCGATCATTTATAATCGCCCTCACTTTTCCCTTAACTTCTTCGCAATATAATTCGTCTTTGTTAAACACTGTTCCGTTTCTGACTACGAGCGTTGCTTTTGGGCCCGATTTTGGGTCTAGTTTTGATTCGATAACGACTGCTTCGAATTCTCCTTTTTCCGATCGTAAAATATCTTTATCTGAGGCACGTTTCATATCAAAAACTAAAATTATTAAATCGAGTAATTCTTTTATATTGTGTCCGGTTTTTGCTGAGACTTCGATAATCGGGATATCGCCGCCATATCCTTCGAGGGCTATACCTTCTTTAAGAAGCTGTTGTTTTGTTTTTTCGGGATTTTTCTCTAAAAGATCTGATTTTGTCAGAACAACGATAAAAGGCGTTTTTGCCTCTAATAAAAGATTTATCGATTCCCTTGTTTGGGGCATTACTCCATCGACGGCGGAAACAACCAAAAGCCCTATATCCGCAACTTGAACACCGCGCGATCGCATTTTAAAAAAAGTTTCGTGCCCGGGCGTATCGATAAAAGTGATTCTTCTTTTTATTCCATCGTGCGTCGTTTCGATATTTGACGCGCCGATTTTTTGTGTTATTCCACCGTGCTCTCTTTGGGCAATATTTGTCTTTCGGATAGCGTCTAAAAGAGTTGTTTTACCGTGATCAACGTGGCCGACTACGGAGACTACCGGAGGAAATACATTTTGTGGTACGTCATTTTTTGAATTATTTTTAGCCATAAAATAAAATTATCTAAGTCCGAAATTCTGTTTTTAAATTCAAAATTTTTTATTTTCATTGAATTTTCAAAATTTATAATCTTTATTTCGGGCTTTCTTCTTTTTTTGTCTTCTTTTTCTTTACTTTTTTTACGGGTTTTTCTTCCTCTTGCCCATTTTTTTCTTCTTCCGTTTCCTCTTTTTTTTCAGTTGCTTCATTTTCTTTTCTTTCCTCGATTTCGATTCTATATCCTGTTAATTTCGACGCGAGTCTGACATTTTGTCCTTCTCTTCCGATCGCAAGCGACAATTCCTCTTTTGGAACATAAACAAATGCTGTCTTATCCTTTTCGTTAAGATCGATCACTACGTCTTTTGCCGGAGAAAGGGCTTGAGCAATATAATTTTTTGGGTCATCCTGCCATTGAATAATATCGATTTTTTCCAATCCTCCGAGCTCTGCGATTATCGCTTGAACTCTAACACCTTTTTGTCCGACACAACTTCCGACTGGATCGATTCCCTGTTGATTAGAAAAAACCGCAATTTTGCAACGGTTACCTGGTTCTCTTGCGATCTCTTTTATAATTACACTGCCCGAAGCAACTTCTGGAACTTCACGTTTAAAAAGTCCTTCGATAAGACCATTGTGCGTTCTAGACACGATTATTTCTTCTCCCTTTACGCCCTCTCTGGTTTCCACGATATAAACAACCAGTTTTTTATTGAGAAAGTATTTTTCGTTTTGGATTTGTTCTGGGGGTGGCATCATTGCCTCTGCCTTTCCGATATCGACTATAACATTCGGACCGATAAGCCTTAAAATCATTCCGTTCACAATAGAACCTATCCTCAATTTGTAATCTGTAAGAATAACTTCTTTTTCTTTCTCTCTTATTTTTTGGAGGATTACCTGTTTTGCAGTCTGCGCTGCGATTCTTCCAAAACCTGGGGGCGTAACGTCATCGTCTTTACAAAAAACCCGCGCCTCGCCAGTGTTTTGATTTAAAGAAACTGAATAGTCTGTAACTTCGATCCCTGGATGATCTTTTCTGTAGGCCGCTAGAATCGCGTTTTTAACTGTTTCTAAAACCACAGAAACGTCTACACCACGTTCTGTGGCGACCTGGTTTAACGCTAATGCAAATTCGCTCCTTTGTATCGCTGGCATACCGTATACTATACCAGATTCCGCTCTCAGCTTCAACCTTGAATAAGAAAAATACGTTGCAAAACCTATTAAAATTAGTAATTTATCCTATTGGAGAAATATTAATATTGTTATCCTGATCGACGGAAAGTAAAATATTACTTCCGCGGCTTATTTCGCCGGTTAAAATTTTTTTTGCGATTAAGTCTTCTATATTGTTTTGAACAAAGCGTCGGAGTGGTCGTGCACCAAATTGAATATCGAATCCTTCCCGTGCGACTTTTTGAACTAAGGTCTCATCAAAATTTAGCGTAATATCCTGTTTTAATAATTCTTTTGAAACACTATCAAGAATTAATTTTGTAATTTGCAAAACTTCTTTTTCTCCTAAAGGTTTAAACACAACTATGGCATCAAATCTATTTAAAAGTTCCGGCTTAAAAATTCCCTGCGTTTGTAATAATTCTAAAAGTTTTGCTTGAAAATCTTTATCTGTAGTGGCAAAGTTTTCGATCTGCTCGCGGATAAATTCTGATCCGGCGTTAGAGGTTGCGATAATAATGCTGTTTTCAAACGAAACCGTTTTTCCTTTATTATCTGTTAATCTTCCGTCTTCAAAAACCTGCAAGAAAAGATCTAAAATTTTGGGGTTTGCCTTTTCGAATTCATCTAAAAGGATTAGTGAATAAGGATTGTCGTAAATTTTTTCTGTTAATTCGCCTTTTTCGTGTCCTTGCCCCGGCGGCGCGCCGAGCAACCGTCTTTCCCCGTCCTCTCCCTGATATTCGCTCATATCTAGTCTTATCATCTTTTCCTCTCCCCCAAAATACAAACTCGCCAAAGCTTTTGACGTTTCGGTTTTTCCGACCCCGGTTGGCCCTAAAAATAGAAACGAAATCGGCCTGTTTTGATTTACCATCCCCGACCGGACTCTTCTTATGGCTTCCGCGATCGCAAACACAGCTTCTTCTTGGTCAATAATTCTTTCGTGAAGTTTTTGTTCAAAATTAAGTAACAACTCTTTTTCTTCTTTTTTGGGTGCGGCAACCGAAATATTTGTTTTCTCCTCAACTTTTCTTATAACATCTTCGTCCCTCACAACCTTTTTTCCCGAAAAGTAGACAGAACTTGCCGTATCTGCGAGAAGACTCGCCGCAGCACCCGGAAGATACAAGTTTTGTGAATATTTTTTTGAAAATTTAATCGCCTCTGTAACTGCCCTGTAAGTCAGTAAAACATGATTATTATATTCGATAATATTTGCTTTTTCTAAAAGCATTTCCAGCGCTTTTTCTGAATCCGGTTCAGCAACTTTTATTACTTCAAAAAATTCGATAAACCCAATTTCTGGCTCGATATGTTTTTTGTATTCCGCAGGTTCTGAAGTCGCGATTATAATAATCCTTCTGTCTTTAAGGTACGGAATTAAAGCACCCGAAAGATTTAAATTAAAAGTTGACGCGCCTAAAATATTTTGGATATCGGGAATAAAAATTACGATGTTTAACGAATGAGATATTTCCTCGATTATCGCCTGAAGTCTAGCTTCTAAATCCCCTTGGTTTTCGATTCCGGCTAAAAGCGGACCGACTAAAAGCTCGTAAAACTTAAGGTGGGTAAACCTGCCTTGTAAATTTCCGGCAATACTTTCGAAGGCAAATTTTTCGACCAACGTCGCCTTGCCGGTTCCCGGTTCACCAACAAGTAAGACATTACTTTTTTCTCCTCTGTAAAGGGCTTCCATCATTTGTTTAAATTCTTTTTCGCGGCCGACTAAAACGATCTCTTTTTTAAGAATCTGGGGAGTTATATCCATCGTGTATTTTTTTGTTTCCAAAGTCCATCCCGTTATCCAATCTTCGCCGATTCCCTCCCCCCAAAATTTTACTCTATAGGGTTTTTGTGCTTCCTCAAAAGAAAAATCATACCTTGCCCAAAATAAAATATGAAGCAGTTCCTCTTTTTTTAAATTTTTTCTGAACAAGATTTTTGCCTGAGGTTCTATTATTAAAAGGTAGGCGACAAAAAAATCCATCGTCGTAACAAATTTTCCATTGAAACTTCTTACAAGCTCGAAAGCCGATTCTATGAGTTCTTCCTTTGGAACTTCGATTAACGGAATCTCGTTTTTTTTAAGATCTGACTTCTGTAAAATAAATCTAATTTGTTTTTTATGAAGAAGGGTTTTAACTACAAAAATTGTTTTCCTAGAAGAATATAAAGCATCCAATGCTTCTAATGTAAATGATTTCAATAGATTTTTCCCGTTATTTTCTAAAACTGGCGTAGATGGTTTATATTTTGCGATTTTGAATCTAAAGAAAATTTCAGAAATCAAAAAAAACGACAGCAAAAATATAGGCAATCGCCAAATAATCGACCCAAAAAGACTGTTTGATAGCCCAATATAGCTTGTCCAAACTAATAGAACAAACGATAAAATTCTTAGTAATCTAAGTGGGAATGTTCTATAAATATAATAAAATCGGGCGTTTTCTATCATATTAATAAAATAAAAAATAAACCGTCGCTATCGGCAAAAAAATAAATAGTAAAACCGTGATTAATTCCCCGAACAACAAAAGAAAGAATAACGTTAAATCGACTAAAATCACACAACTTTTAATAAGCATCCCCATCCCGATCGAAAATCCAACCAAGCCTTGCCTATACTCGTTTTTCCAGGGTTTAAAAAAAGTTTTAAATAAAAGTGTTAAAGAAAATAATCGGTCGAATGCAGAATTAACAGAACCAAAAAAACCGATTAGAGAAACCGGCGCTTCGATAAACCAAAATCTCAAAAAAGTTACCGGCAACAGAAAATAATAACTCATAAAAAGTCCTGAGTTTAGTGTAGATAATTTTAGGGTAAAATTGCAAACAATTATTTATTACAAATGGAGACTTGCTATTTTTCGCTGCAAATAAGTTGACAGATACTCATCGTGCTACCTCCAGATTTACAATTTGGATCAAATACGCAACTGTATAAAACCGGCGTTGGAGAAGGAATTTCCGTTGGTGTGACATCTGTAGGAGTGCCTGTTGGATCCCCGTCAGGTCCCGGACCAGGAGAAGAACACGAATGGCAGTTATAAGCATAATTATTCTCCACCCAATGAGTTAACAAGTCTTCTGTTTTACACTTGCTGCAATCCGATTCACAATTGCCTTTAAATCTTCTGCAATAAACACCAGCTTCGTTTCCGATACTTGCTTCTTCTTCACTTGCGATATAATTTATTAAATTTTCTCCAGCATCACATTCTACGCAAACTTTCGGACCACCATCTTCCGGTTTCGTACTACATCTAGTATTAGGCTCACACCAGCTATTAACTGTATATTTTTTAAGTAACCCCTTATCGTCAACTTCTTTTGTTGAATCACAATGCCACTCGCCTGTACGACACCAATCTGTATATTTATTAACCTCATCGTAATCACAGGTAGAAGAAGTTTCTACCTCGTGTACAACCGTACATGCGAGATCTCCCGTTGGACTTGTCCCTGCTCCTGTCGGAGTAGGTGTTATAGTCGGGCTAGGCGATGGCGTTGGTGTAGGAGTTTCTGTCGCTGACGGTGTCGGAATGTCGCTAATTACTGGAGGAGAACCCCCACATTGATCATCGTAGTCTGTCAAAACATAATCTCTTATCCATGTTTGTTCTACCCTATCAAAATTATATCCTGCGCATTTTGCCGCGCTCATTACGCTTTCTGGAGTACCATTTGCAGGACCGTCTGCACAAGTTAGAGGGCTCGGAGCATAAAGATTCCTTGACGTACAACCTTGGTAAATTTGAGTTACATTCCAAAACACAGGAACTGAATCTAACGTAGTGCAGTTAGTAATCCCAAACGGCGCATATGTTAGACTCGATAAGGGAGATGTAGAGGGATAAATATACCTGTCATAGAGAATACCTACTATATGTCCTAAAAATTCGTGAACCGCGACTTTTGTAAACAGGTTGGGGACAAGAGAGTCAAGATCTGTTCTATTCGTAAAAATAGCTGTGTCTCCTCCGGGACTATTTGCCACCCCTAATGCATTACCGTCAACGGCGGCGGCGTTAGGATTATTTACCACAACAATAAATTTAGACGCATTCGGGTAAGATGCGCGGCTAATCTGCTGAATCTTCGGATTAGTTATACATCTAAAAATTCCGTTTAAGCAACCCAAAGATTCTCTGTTTTCGATTATTTTAAAATCAAAAATACCGGGCTTTGAAGAATAAGGGGGCATCGATTCGAAGGCGTCGATTAATCGTCTTACATCGGAACGATATTGATTAAAGTCCGTATACCCATCGCTTAAAAAGACCGTTGTTAATTTTCTGCAAGTCGAAGATGCTGCAAAAACACCCGGAATGATTTTAAACGATGTTTTAGTCGGGAGCATTATCTCAAGAATTGTTTCACTATTTTTGGTAATCCTAATTTTTACAGCTGTTTTTTGGTATGGAATATATAATATTGTATCTAATTTTTTTGGGGGGGAAGGAATATCTGAGTCGACATCTAAAATATCATAGAATAATTGCTCTGTTATATTCACTTTTGTTTTATAAACTATGTCCCCCTTGTCGTTAACGGCCATAAGTTCATAAGGTGAAAGTTTCGCACCGGTGTAATCAGCGACAATTTCCCGATCGAGAACACTGATTTTATTTAATGTCAGTTTTTGACTACCGGTGTCGAAAGAAACGATAATCTCCCATGTCTTGGGCGAAGAAATTCCGGGTACAGACGTCTTTTCCTCTTTTATACTTTTAACTATTAAACTTCCGGCAAATACGCTTATTAAAATCAAGAGAAAAGCAGCTATTAAAATTAAATACTTTTTTTTAATCCCGAAGAAAAGGCCTGATTCCTGTACTGCTAAATTTTCTTCCATTACTCTCCTATGTTACCAGACGGAGACATCTGGGTTCCACCGCTATTCTGGACTGGCTGAACGGGAGGCTTCGGAGATTCTTGAATATTTTGATCTTGATTAACAATTCCGTCTGTAGTTTTTTGAACTTCTTCTTTCTGGGGTTGAGGTAAGGGCTGTTCTTGAACCGGTTGACCCGGTTGTTGGGGTTGTTGCACTACTTTTGTGAACGCGAATTGTTCTTTGGTATCGTCATAATCGATTAAAATTTTATCTCCAGCAATAAATGTTTTGTCGATTATAAGTATTGCAATCGGATTTTCGATCGAAGTTTGTATTAGACGGCGCAATGGCCTTGCTCCATACAAAGGATCGTAACCTTCTTCGGCAAGTTTTGCCAAAGCCTTTTCTGTTATATCCAAATCGAATTTTTGCTCAAGTAGTAATTTTTTAGTATCTTCTATTCTGAGTTTTGCGATCTTTAACATATTATCTCTGGATAAAGGCTCAAAAACGACGATTTCATCAAAGCGGTTTAAAAGCTCAGGTTTAAAGAATTTCCTAAGTTCGTCGACTAAGAGTTTTGATAATTCTGAGTAGTCTTTTTTACCGTCTTCGGGCGGTTTAACTTCCTGCTGCTGAGTAGCTACCGGCTTAGTATTTTTTGCTTGATCAAGAAGATGTTGTTGGATTAAAACGCTTCCGATATTAGAAGTCGCGATAATTATCGTGTTTTTAAACGAAATCGTGTTTCCTTTATTATCGGTTAATCTCCCGTCCTCGAGTAACTGCAATAAAATATTAAACACATCAGGATGGGCTTTTTCGATCTCATCGAGTAATACTATTGAATAAGGCTTTGCCCTAACCGCTTCTGTTAGTTGGCCGCCTTCTTCATACCCAACATAACCAGGGGGTGCGCCGATTAATTTTGCGACTTCGTGTTTTTCCATATATTCGCTCATATCCAGCCTTATTGTTAAATCAGAACGACCGAAAAGAATTTCGGCTAATGTTTTTGCAAGCTCTGTTTTACCAACACCGGTCGGGCCCAGGAAAACAAATGAGGCAATCGGCCTATTAGCACTAGCAAGCCCTATTCTTCCCCTTCGAACCGATTCTGCGACTGCTGCAACGGCGTTTTCTTGGTTTATAAGTTTTTTATGCATTAATTCTTCGAGGTGTAAAAGCTTCTGTCCTTCATCTTCCGTTAATTTTGTAATCGGAATACCGGTCCAACTACTCACGACTTTTTCTATATCCTCTGACTTAACTTGGTTATCCTGTCTTTTCCCTTCGTTCTGTTCGAGTCTTACTTCTGCCGCTGCCTCATCGATTAAATCGACCCCCTTATCCGGAAGATAACGCTGCCCGATATAACGTTTTGATAAATGAACCGCATCTTCGATCGCCTCGGGAAGAATTGTTACTTTATGAAAAGTCTCGTATTTAGGTTTTAAAACATTTAGCATCTCTATTGCCTTTTCTTCATCAGGTTCATCGACCAAAACCGGCTGAAACCTTCGCTCAAAAGCCTTGTCTTTTTCAAAATACCTTCTGTACTCTGCGGTCGTCGTTGTACCGATTATCTGGAGTTGTCCGCGCGCCAAAAACGGCTTTATAATATTCGACGCATCCAGTGCTCCCTCGATATCTCCGGCTCCGATTAAGGTATGGATTTCGTCGATAAACAATATTATTTGACCGCTTGATGCCTGAACTTCCTGAATAACTCCTCTAAGTCTTTCTTCGAATTCTCCTCTATGAGAAGCACCTGCGACTAGAGAAGTTAGATCTAGCATAATGATTCTTTTATTTAAAAGGTCTTTCGGCGCTGTCCCGTCTACGATTTTTTGTGCCAGACCCTCCACAATAGCAGTTTTACCTACTCCTGCTTCCCCGATTATTACGGGATTGTTTTTTGTTCTCCTAAGTAAAATGTGTATCAGTCTTTCGATCTCTCTGTCTCTTCCAGCGACCGCATCGAGCGCTCCTTCCTTTGCCTGAGCAGTCAAGTCCGTACTATATTTATCAAGTATGGATTTCTTTCCCGAAGAGAATTCCTTCGATTTCGAAAGTTTTTCTTCGAGATCTTTTTTCTGTAACCCTTGTGATTGTAAATAATTTGCCGTGTCTACGCTTGCCGAAAAAATCGCCATTAACAAATCCTCTGGTGTTATAAAGTCGACTCCACGGGCTTGAGCTCCTGTATACGCAGCTTCAAAAATTTGTTTAGACGAATCACTGAGTGTTGGTTGGCCGACAAATGTCCCTTCTTTTTCTTTTCCCTGCAGTTCACGGGAAATTTTTGCTGCGTCTAAAGAAAATTGCGATAACAGTTTAAAAATGTCCGCGTCGAACAAAAGGCCGAGTAAAAGCTGATCCGGCTCGATAAACGATTGTTTTATCCTCATCGTTTCCTGTTTTGCGTGTTCTAAAACCGTTGTCGTCCGCGGATCCAAATGTGTCAGTGCCGAAACATCTTGTCTTTTAACCGGTTCCATCGAAGAGCCAACAACGTTATTTTCGACCGAAGTTGTCGATTGAGTCGACTGAAAGGGAACTCCGCCTATTTTTACCTGCGCGGTTTCTGTATTCGTGGTTTGTTTCTGA
>JAMCZG010000011.1 GCA_023485715.1 Patescibacteria group bacterium | reverse complement strand
TTGTATAACACCTTCTGTTTTTAAGACTATTTCTTTTACCTTGTCGCTTAAACCTTCCGGCGCGGTGTCGACTAATACGTCGATAGTCCTTCGTCCGAGCTTGTAGCTTATAAATATTACAAATAACGCTACGATAATCGCTGCGATCGCGTCGGCCCATCTTATCCCTAAGCTTACAAAAACAAGTCCTGCGATAACGACTAAAGAGCTATATATATCTGAACTAAAGTGCAAAGCGTCGGCTTCGAGCGCCTGGCTGTTTGATTCTTTGGCTACTTTATTCAGCGAACGCGACCTAGTATAGTCGACAATTATCGAGATTATCATTACCGCAAACGAATACCATGCGATTTCGATTTCGGTTTCGCCGGTTGTCAATCTTTTTATCGCTTCGTATATAATCCAGCCGCAGGTCAAAAAAAGGAGAAAAGTTTCGGCGAGAGCAGAAATATTTTCCACTTTTCCATGCCCGTAAGGATGAACTTTGTCCGCCGGTTTATTCGAAACCCGAACTGCCCAGTAGGTTATCGACGCAGCAACAAGATCGAGTCCCGAGTGGGCGGCCTCTGATAAAATTCCGATACTTCCGGTTACCAAACCGACAAATAATTTTAAAAGCGTAAGCCCAAAGCTCGCAAAAACAGATGTTAGTGCGACTTCTTTTTTCTTATGTTCCACGATTTGATTATACAATAAGTAACTGTTTAGAGTTTGACAAGGAGTGACACGTTCTCAAAAATTTTGTTCACTCACTTTTTTCATCAATTCCTAAGTAACCGCTACAACATCCTTGACTTAAAACTATAAGTAAGTTAAATTAAATATAATGGAAGAAAACCAAGAAAATCCGGCGGCTTCGACGCCGGTAAATTCACAGAATCCTCCGATTGAACCGACAGTTGTACCATCACCGGAATTTAATCAACAGTCAAAGCGCAATAAAAAACTTCCCTTTGTAATAATCGCAGCGCTTATCTTGTTCTCGGTTTTAGTGCTCGCTATCTTAAACTGGAGAGTATTTATTCCGAAGGGAGAAAATATCGGGATTACGCCTGTTCCGACAAAAACCCAAAGCAGCACATATCCGGCCCCAAAAATAGAATTTAAAAATTTTGTCGATTCTACAATATCAAAGCCTTCTGTAAGGGAGGCTCAAAAATATATAACCTCGACTAAATACCAACAGGCAGATGTTGAAAATTTGGCAAACTATCTTTCGGTTCCCCAGTTAGTGAAAAAAACCGGTGGCTATTATGTATTTTCAGATAGCCTAGATAATAACCGGAGTACCGGGTTGATTTTTAACGAAAATAACGGCAACGTCTTTTATATCTCGATAAAAGGGGAACCGATAAATTTAAGCTCAGCCGGAATAGAAGCAGATATCAGTTCCTTTTTGGCATCGAAGGGGTTATGGGACGAAACGCTTTCGATCACGGCAAGTTATAAACGAAAAGACGAGCCAAACATGACTTTTTACGAGGTCCACCGTGACTGGGGGAAAGTCGGCCTTCCGATTTTAAATCCGATAGGGCTTCTAAATACTCCCGAAAATGTTAAGCTTTCGGATTTATCTTTAACATATAGAACGGAAAATATGATGCCGGACAGCAATATTATTTTAACATCCGATAATAAAGATGGATTGGCAAGACAAACAGATTTTAATACAATGACCGTTTTGGTTTCTGACAAAAATCAGAAAGTTTACATGATAAATTCGAATATCAGGAAAATTGCCAAAACAGATTCAAATCAAAACTTAATTTCTTATGAAGACGCAATTAATAAGCTTAGAAACGGCAAGACAGATTATTTTTACACTTCACCGACAGGAAATGGCGTACCTGATTGGAGTAAAATTTATATCGACAACAAGGCGGTATCGGAAAACGCTTATATCACAGAAACTCTGGTGACATTTTTAGAAAAACCCGGAGTTTTACCCCAAGGGTCAATTGATCCGTATTATGTTTTTAGAGGATACTCGGATTTAAAAAGCGGTTATAGGGTAAATTTTTACGCTGCTGTTAAAGCTACAGGAGGAATATCGCCTGTTTCGCGTATAGTCGGAAACGTTTACGCGCAGGAAGATACGATTCAACTAAAGACATTTACCCCGACACCCACCCCTTCTCCTACGACCAGACCCACGGCTACGCCGAGGCCGACAAATCCTCCAGTTACCCAACCGCCCAATAATTACACGCCTCCTCCCGCAGGTCCGACGCCGACTCCTTATACGCCAAAAAAATGTACGCCCGCGGAGGAAGAACTTAATCCGCTTGTTACGCTTTCCGGATTAGGTGTTATAGGGCATTGGTACAGTATGTCTGGCCCTAATTTTAACGGTGGATGGTATTTTATACAGAATAAAAACGGGCCAAATCCATCCGCAAGAGAAGTTGTCGCTGTTTTTTTGCCGATGTTTGAAAGTGGTCAATTAGAGAGGTATCCAGGGGAGGCATTTCAATCAGTAGGCGTCGTGGAATCCCAGTGGAGCAATACAAAAAATGGATGCCCTCTTCGTATAACAAACGGTTCTCCAACAATTTTCGTTTATGGAAACCCCGGAGATAAATTATCAATCGGGTTAAAGAACTTAATTTATTTAGATCCACCAGTCAAAAATAAAAACTTATCAGTCCGATTACTCGATACAAAAGGCAGGTTACTAATTAACGATTCCTTTGAAAGAAATTACATTTATTACGAATACGATAAATCCAAAATATCGTTTAATAAACCAGACAAAGGATGGATAATCGAAAAAGATAAAATTTCTCAATTCGTTAAAGACAGAATTTCGTCTGTTTTAAAGCTCACAGAAGCAGAAGAAAATAGGACAATTTTTGAAATCCGCCACGCAGCGACAGATATTAACTCTCAATATGTTTTTATTGGACTAATCGATCAAAACGAAATAAACTCGAAGCTTCCCTTAGAAATTAATCCTGCTCCAAAAAATTTATCTAGATTTCACTTTTTTGTGGGACAAGCCTCAAATAAAGACAGGCCTAATCCGCCCGCTCTCACTCCGGCCGATCGTTCTTCGGGGTCATTGATCATCGAGATAGGAAGTTATTCACAGCAGTAAGAGTTGATTAAGTACTGTTTATCTTGTAATATATTAAAGGCAAATTCGGACTATTATTATAAGCTGTTTATGAAGATAAGCGTAATTATTCCGGCGTATAACGAAGAAAAATACATCGAAGATTGTTTAAAAAGTATTATTAAATACGCGCCAACAAACCTTTTGGAAATAATCGTTGTCGATAACGCCTCAACCGACAATACAGCGCTTATCGCAAAAAAATTCCCGGGAGTTAAAGTTGTTCGGGAAGACAGAAAAGGTCTAACTATTGCGCGCCAAAAAGGGCTACTCGAAGCGAAAGGTGACCTCTTGGCCTATTTGGATGCCGATACAAGAATTCCTCCTTGTTGGTTTGATATAGTAAATAAAGAATTTTTAATCCACAAAAACGTAGTTTGTTTAAGCGGTCCGTATACATTTTACGATCTATCTAAAATGAAGCAAATCGGAGTAAAGCTTTACTACAACATTCTTATGATCCCGGGATACAAAATAACAAGGTTTTTGGCAATCGGCGGAAACTTTATCGCTAAGCGTGACGCGCTTATTAAAATCGGAGGGTTTGACACGAGTATCCCTTTTTACAGCGAAGACGCAAATTTCGCGAAAAGACTGAAAAAAGTCGGTAAGTTAAAATTCTTAAAAAAACTTTATGTTTATTCTTCGAGCCGACGTTTAACAGAAGAAGGTTTGGTAAAAATGGGCGCTGTTTACTTCATAAATTATGTTTCGCAGCTTCTTTTCGAAAAGCCGATCACTAAAAAATACAAAGACATAAGATGAAGGTTTTATTGGTCTCGGATTTTTATCCACCCGAATCGATCGGTGGTATCCAAACCGCCGTATTCACGCTATCGACATTTTTAGCCAAAGCCGGAGTCCAAGTAGTTGTCCTTACCGGCGGAAAAGAAGCAAAAATAGAAAAAAACAGAAATCTCACGGTACGTCGCTTAAAAGAATTTAAAATTCCTTTTTATCCGCTTCCGATCGTTAGACCATCGGCCGAAAAAATAAAAGAAGTGTTCGAAGAAGAAAAGCCCGATATCATCCATGTTCATGTCGCGATGATGCTCGGGTCTTCATGCATGAAAGAGGCAAAAAAGCGGGGCATTCCGATCGTTTACACAAATCACGCGCTCCCGGATAACGCGAATCAGTTTTTACCCCAGGTTAAATCTTTTTCTACAGTTTTTGCCTGGAGTTTCTGGAGAGTTATAAAAAAATTTGTAACGCGCGCCGATTGTGTTACTTCTCCGAGTTATTATGGATTGAGCCAATTGACGAGCCGTTTTACGCTTAAAAAAACCCAGGTAATTTCAAACGGCTTAGACCTTTTAAGATATAAACGAAACGCAACTCGGGCCGATGCGGAAAAGAAACTGGGATTGACAGGAAGGAAAATAGTTTTGTATGTCGGCAGGCTTTATCACGAAAAAAGCCCTAATGTTGTAGTCAAGGCGTCAAAAATGGTTGTCGACAAAGACAAATCTACGTATTTTGTATTAATCGGGGACGGGCCACAGAAAAAAATGCTCCACGCACTTTCGGAAGAATTGGGGGTACACGACCATATAATTTTTTTAGGCCATTTGGACGACGAAACTCTGAGGCTTTATTACGAAGCGGCGAGCGTTTTCTTTACTGGGTCAACGCAGGAGCTCCAGGGGATTTCGGTTATGGAAGCTATGTCTTTTGGACTGCCGATCGTCGCGCCGTCTGCCAAGGCTTTGCCCGAACTCGTCCGCAATAAACAAAACGGATTTCTTTTCCATCCATTCGACAGCGTTATGGCGGGGGACCGGATTTTAAAAATTTTAGAAGACGAAAAACTTCAGAAAAAAATGGGCGAAAAAAGCCTCGAATTTATTCAGGAGCACGATGCGCGTAATACGATTAAAGAATATAAAAAATTGTACGAAAGTTTAATTCCCGCGCAATAAATTGATTTTTCGGGCTGAGAACGCTAGTCCTTTGGTAAAAAAGAAAAGATTTAGTCTAGAGAAATTTGTATATCCCCGAGCAGTTTATTGAGAGAATGACGTGCCCTCTCTTCCATTTCGTGTTTGTCTTCCGGGCATTTAAACGGGATTTCTCTTGCAGTCCAAAAATACATATAACTTCTTAAAAGAGAATTGGTTGTTTCAAGTGGGGTTTGTGGTGTTGTTTGACCACCGATAATTTTTATTATTTCCGCTCTTAATTCTTTGAGCCTCAATAAAAATTCCATTGGTGTTTCCGGTGGCCTCAGCATATTTCTTAAACCGGTTGGAAAGCTTGGATGTTCTCCCATTTCCGGTAGAACAGAAAATATAACTACGCTGTGCCCAAAAGCTTCGTTTTGCTCAGTATCGGGATAATTTAGTGCCGCCTTTGAGTCATCAAGGAATACCTTTAGTTCCCCGGGCTCAGTGTGTGCCCTCTTGTCATAAAGAGTATAAAACCCTTTTTCAGCGGCCCATATATAGTCTAGGGTATTTTTTGCGAGATACTGTCTTCCGATTGCAAAATTGGGAATTGCCATCTGTTCGCTAAAATAAAGACCCAAAAGATTGCCAGTTTCTCTTGAAATAACTCCTGGGCTCATTGCTCGTTCTCTGTATCCGGGTATTGCTTGAAATTCATTGACAGGAGTATATAATCGACCTTCATCGTCTAAACTTTTCATAATAGAAAAGGATTATAGACGTAGTTTTGTTTTATTTCAAGCTGTATATTTTTTCTAGATCCCGAAGAATTCACTATATTGTTTCTTCGAGCCACAAGCTGAACCTGTAAAGATGCCCGTTAACCGGCCATTTCCACGGTGAACCAGCGTTATAAGCAGTAGCAAGCTGGAGGGGCGTAAGCTCCCCATAATTATCGATGATATTACGGTAGTATTTTCCGATAAGGTCGATCGAAACCTCCGGTTTATACAATTCTTTAGGTTCGCCGTTAAAACCAAGACTTCTGGCAGTCGAAATTAATACCTGGCCAAGACCAAGGCTCGCGTCCTGGATATGAGGCTCATAACGGAACGCATAAGGATTTCCCTCCGATTCTGTCATGATCGTCGCGTAAATAACCTGCTCGTCCACGTTGTACTTTTTAGCAGTTTTTTCGATGTATTTTTTATAGGGCGATTTTACCCACGACCTGTTATCGGCCGAAGGTTTACCATTATCGGGTTCAATATTTTTTCTGTGTGCAGGCGTAGGCACAGGAATAACCTCGTGCGCATTGAAATTTGCCGCAGTATTAGCTAGAAGCTTAGGAATATCTTCTTCTGTGATCGTTTCGTAGTCCGCGTAAGCCCCCCGGTTAAAAACCGAAAGTATAAACGCTAACAATATAACAATAATTACTTTTCTCATATTCATATCCATAAACAAAAACAATAACTCTAATCCTTAAAATTTTATGGGGTATTTTATTTTGGGGCGTATGTAGCTAATGTGAGCCTAGAATAAACGAAAGTATATCAAACTATAAGTCTTATGTCAAGTTTCTTGAGGCTAAGGGTTTTAGCCTCAACTTAGCCTCAAAATTGCTTTTTGGTGTTGACAAAATAATCGGATTATGTATAACTATAGTTAGTGAAGAAATTTGGGGTATTTATTATAGTCTTTGTAGCCTCGGTTGTCGCTTTTAACGTTTGGAAGCCTCAATTAGGTTCGTACCTGCTTACACAGCAGCTTTCTTCACAGGCTGAGGTAAGTAGAATTATGGCACAGAAGGATAAGGGTATCAACAACAGCAACTTGGCAGAATTCAATAACGAGGCTGTGGATTATGTGGCTCAAAAAGACAATTTATTGGCCCAAATCTCCAAGGCCGAGGCTGACGAGGCTGCAACCGACACAACGCAGGTGCTCGGCGAGTCCGATCGCTGGATCGAGATAAACTTAACCCAGCAAAGGCTGTATGCGTGGGAGGGAAACAATCAGGTTTATAACTTCCTGGTCTCCACGGGTAAATGGGCTCCGACGCCGGTCGGGGATTACAAGGTTTGGATTAAGCTTGCAAGCACGACCATGGCCGGAGGTTCCAAAGCCTTAGGCACTTATTACTACCTTCCGAATGTCCCGTGCACGATGTATTTTTACAGGGGTTATGGCATTCATGGAGCCTATTGGCATAATAACTTTGGCCAGCCGATGAGCCACGGATGTGTCAATATGAGGCCGAGCGAAGCCTGTACGCTTTTCAACTGGTCCAGTGTCGGAATACCCGTGAAAATCCATTATTAACCTCTTTTGGTATTGCTAAATTCCGGCCTGTTGTGGTAACTTCAAAAATCGATGATAAAGAATTTGGTGAGGAAAATCGCGACTTATTCCAAAGACTATAAAGATTATTTGGAAACTTGGGATAAAAATAAACTTCTAAACGATTGGAGTTATGGTTTAAAATTCTTTTTCAATAAAACTTTTTATCGGGGCAGAAGTGACAGATTATCATTACTTTTTGAAAAAAGGGCGTGTACGGTTTTGGATAAAATAATCGGGAAAGATAGATCGTACGAAAAACTTTCAAAAAATCTCGAAGATATCGATAAAAAACTAAAAGAAAATTTGGTAAATAATTTTGCCGACAGAAAAATGATCTATTCAACAATCACTTTTCTTTCAAAAATTCCTGACCGCAATATTATTAATTATTCATTGGATAGAATTCAAAAAGGCCAAATTAACGATCTTTTCGGACAGCTTGACGAGATAAGTTTTGTCGGAGATAAGCTAATTACTTTTTATTTTCGCGATATTGATTATATTTTTAAAATAAAAAAATATTTGTCGGAAAAAGAATTAATTTATCTTATGCCGATCGATGTTTGGGTTAGAAAGATCTCGATTCGACTCAAAATAATAACCGGAAAAGAGGATTTGGAAACCTTAAAAAATAAAATAATCAGAACTTGTTTAGAATACAAAGTTGACCCGAGCGATTATAATTTAGGGGCGTGGTTTGTCGGCAGCAGAAGAATAATTTTAACTTAACCAAGTAGTGCTTTCTATTTCCATCGCAAAAGCGTTGATTTCGTTTCGGTGTTTATTAGGATTGACTCCTCGTTTAACACAATCAACGGCGATTCCATGAGCGATTTGATCAGAATGAGAAAGTGATTTTACACTTTCTTCCGACAAACTTAAATCGAGAGGATCAATTTCCCTCCCTTTTCTGTGTCCCAAAGCTTTAAAGACCCTTTTAATCGGCGTTCCAATTATCGCTTCGCAACGATTCATAGACCTATAATATAACATATTTATTATAAAGTCAAAAATCGAAGAATTCAAGACTGCAATCATGGTCTCAAAAGCGTATAATCTTTTTAAGATTTTTAGGGAGGTGATTATTTTGGATCAGAAGAAATCAAATCAGGAAGTTCAACTAAACATAAATTTAGATAATACACCCATTCTTTATACTGATAATATTTTAATGAAGACAAATGAAGACGGTGTGGTTTTGAATGTCTGCCAAAAACTCGTCGGATCAAACCAGCAGCGTATTGTAGCAAGAATCGGGATGAGCAGGGTTCACGCAAAAAAGTTTATAAAAGAACTTGGTAAACTTTTGGC
>JAMCZG010000029.1 GCA_023485715.1 Patescibacteria group bacterium | reverse complement strand
GGAGTCGAATGAAAAAGAATTTTTGGAGATTTTACAAAAAGGAGTAGCCCACGCCAAGGGTACGGTTTTCCCAGGAGACTTGGGTAATATCTATCTTTTTGCCCATTCAACGGATAATTTTTGGGATGTAGGCCGCTATAACGCGGTTTTTTATTTATTGAAAGATCTGGCAAAGGGTGACGATGTGGTAGTTTTTTTTCAGGACAGGAGGCATAATTACGTAGTCTCAGAGACTATAATTGCAGATCCACAGGACGTTTCTTATCTTGTTAATGGGCAGGAAACAGGAGAAGAAAAATTGATTTTACAAACATGTTGGCCGCCTGGAACCACTTGGAAAAGATTAATAGTAATAGCAAGACCTAAGTAATTTTTAAAATTTATTTTAACCCTACCGTATATAGGCTCGGGGAGAGGTCGGGGTTTCCAAGGTCCGTTAAAATGACTAATTTCGATCCATTAGGCCAGGGAAAGATATAGTTGTCTAGGAATGGTCCGGCGTAAACAGTCGTATTGTTCGAATTATCGTATTCAAAAATATTAATTTTTTTATCTTCTACAAACATTAAATGTTTCGAATCGGGAAACCAATTAAGGCCAGTATCACCCTTATCGATTCTAAAGTTTTTGTCTTCTTTAATATCATAAACATATATATTGCCTTTTGTTAGAGTCCTTTCCTCCGGTGTTGAGTCAGCGCCGATAATCCTCGGATTAATTACGATTGGCAAAGTTGCGGATTGGGATGCTTCGTATAAAACTTTTGTGTCGTCCGGGGACCAGGCGATTACCTTAAAGTTTTCCGAAATCATTTGTCGTAAGTTCGATTTTAGTCCGGCAAGTCGGGATCTTTCTTTTTCTTGCTTATCGTTTTCCCATTGATCCTGGTATGTTGTAAGTGTGGCCGTTATGTCTTGGGGTGCCTCGTTGAATCCGTCGGCTTGAAGTAAATACACTGTCTCGGGGCGACTTTCTCCTGAAATGCTTGCGATTATTTGCTTCCCGTCGGGGGACCAGGACAGTTTCGCTTTAGAAAATGTGTCGATGGTGTCGTCTGCGATCTGGGTAGACCCGCTCTGGAGTGTAATGATCGGCCTTGAGCTCATGTCCAAAACATAAACACCATTCTTTCTAGGTGATTGGGAATTTAAAACGTACGTGATTCTGGTTTTCGACGGATCAAGACTTGGGTTGTCGATCCCGTTTAGGCTTATCCCTTCGAGCTTCGGATTTGTCGGAAAGAGAGTCGCTTCTGCCTTAGAAACAACTTCTTTTTGTATCTTTATTTTTTTCTCCCAGGGAAAGTAACCCTCTTTATAAATTCTAATAGTATAAGTACCCGGTTGAAGGTTAATCGTGTTGTCGGTTGCGGTTGTCAAATGGCCGTCGACAAAAACCTGTGCGCCGTTAGGAGAGCTAGTGGCGACCAAAAGCCCGGTTTCGGAAAACCCGATTTTTCCCTCTCCGAATCCGAAACGGTACCCTTTGCCATACAAAATTAATATAACGGTGCTTACCGACAGGAAAAAAAGAATTATGATCGAAATTAAGACCTGCTTTTTCACTACTTCTATTATAAGAGGTTAAAATGATACTTGCAATATTTAATATAATCGCTTTATAATCGAACTTAATAAGGTCAAAAATTACAATTTTGAGCTATTAAAGTAATAGATTGATACAGTTTTAAAATTAGACTTATGCTTTCAAAAAGAATTGGCATAGATTTAGGAACTGCTAACACGCTTGTTTACCTAGCAGGAGAAGGGATTGTCTTAAATGAACCGACAGTTGTCGCCGTAACAGCAGAGGAAGACAGAGTTGTAGCGGTCGGTAAAGAGGCAAAAGAAATGCTCGGGAGAACCCCGGGGAATATTGTGGCGCTTCGCCCGATGCAGGACGGAGTTATCGCAAACTATACCATAACAGAAGCTATGCTTTCGTATTTTATCGATAAGGCCTGCGGAAGATCACGATTTTTTAAACCCGAAGTTATGGTTTGTATTCCATCGGGGGTCACGCAAGTCGAAAGACGCGCTGTTTTGGATGCGGCGATGTCGGCGGGGGCAAAAGTGGTTTATTTAATCGAAGAGCCCCTTGCCGCTGCGATCGGCGCGAAAATTCCCATCGCGCAGGCAGCAGGGCACATGATCGTGGATACGGGTGGGGGTTCGACCGAATCAGCGGTTATATCTTTAGGCGGTGTTGTTGTTCATAATTCCGTAAGGGTCGCCGGCAATAAAATTGACGAGGCGATCGCCAGTTACATAAAGAAAAAGTTCAACCTTTTAGTTGGAGAGAGAACAGCAGAAGAAATAAAAATAGAGGTCGGAAACGCCCTTGTTTTGCCAAACGATTCTAGAAAAAACGGAAAAGACGCAGACTCGGTCAAAATGGAAATTAAAGGAAGAGATAGCGTTTCAGGGCTTCCCCGGACGATCGAGATCACGGAGGCACAGATTTGCGACGCGATTAGACCCGTATTAATGGACGTAATAGATTCGGTAAAAGGAGTTTTGGAACAAACCCCTCCGGAACTAGCCAGCGATATTATAGATAAGGGAATCGTAATGTCGGGCGGGACTTCTCTTTTGAAAAATTTTGACAAGCTTATGACGCAGGTGACCGGAGTTCCGTGCCATGTCGCCGAAGATGCGCTTTTGTGTGTTGTCCGCGGAACCGGGGTGGCCCTCGAGAACATAGAACTTTATAAGAGAAGTATCAGTAAAAAATAAATCACAAATCCAAAATTTATAGCTTGATATTTGTAATCCAAGCCAATATAACCTATAATAAATTTATTACGATTTTTTGCGTTAAAATTAGATAAAAAAGATTAAAATATTTCACAAAACTTTAACGTCATAGTAGTCTAAATTATAAAATCAAAAAATATATAATTTTTATTGAGGCAAGCAAGCTTAAAACTTCGAGCCTAGATTTGTATAATTAAAATGTTCAAAAAAAGTAAATTATCAACACATAAAATTTATAAAACATAAACTCATAGTTTAATAAACATGTTAGTGAAAAATTTTTTGCTCGGAACCGGCATTACGAACGCCTCAAAAGAACAAATCTTAGAGTATTTGGTAAAAGGCCTAAAACAGCCATCGCAAAATTACTATATTGTTACCCCAAACCCCGAAATTTTGGTCTACGCAAATAAACATAAAGAGTTTCAAAAAATACTAAATAATGCACGATTAGCTTTACCTGACGGGATAGGTGTAAAATGGGCAGGAAAATTATTGGGAAGAAAATTTAAACAGAAAATAACCGGCGTCGATTTTATGAAAAATGTCTGTGAAAAGATAGCAGAAAAGCCTATAACGGTAGGACTTATGGGGGGTAGGGACGGGGTAGCAGAACGTACTGCTGAGTGCTTACGGAAAAAGTATCCCGGATTGAGGATTGGGTTTGTCGGAGAGGAATGGGACACCGGTCGCTCGTCACATTATTCAGATGACGCTCGCAAGGCGTTTTCCAAACCTAACAACATAACCCGCTCGCTAAATGAAAGTCGATTACAAAAAGAATCGAATCGAAAAGTTGGAGCTGTATCGACTTTCAGTTCATCTGAAAATGGACAATCAACCGGCATAGATATTTTGTTTGTCGCCTATGGATTCCCTAAACAAGAAATTTGGATGAGTGAAAATATCGACAAGCTTCCGGTTAAGGTAATGATGGGAGTCGGAGGGGCGTTTGATTATATAAGCGGAAAAGTTCCGCGTGCCCCAAAGTGGGTTCAAAAAATCGGATTAGAATGGTTTTATCGTTTAATCAGGCAGCCCTGGCGTCTAAAACGCCAAATCGCCCTTTTGGAATTTGTCTATTTGGTCTTAAAAGAAAGATTAAAAACTTATAATAAAGTTTCTGCCTCATGAGTTAATTAAATTTGCTATAATGTGCGAACGATATGAGAATCCTGTTCCTTTACATGTTTCCCTTATGGGGAAACGGTAGCGGAGCCTTTTTACGGGAGTTGGCGGCTGTTTTGGTAAAACGAGGCCATAGTATCGCAATTGTTTCGCCGGATAAAAGAAAGCTTTTGGGCGTTACCCACTATGTTGTAAATCCTCCTCAAATAGGCGTTTTTGTCGGTCATCCAGAACTCCCAAACGCTAAAAAATTTGAAGACATGAACGGACAAGAGATCGGCGAAATTTACACTAGCTACCTTAAAACAAGCGTTAGTGCGATGGCAGACTTTAATCCGGAGATTGTCCACGTATTCCATACTGCCTTTTTGCCCGGGATCGCAAGGATTCTAAAAGTCCTATTCGGGGTTAAATTTATTATTACTACCCACGGCAGCGACTTGAACTATCTGGTAAGAGATAGGAGGTTAATGGGGCTTATTAATGATGCAAACCACGTTGCCCGCTTTATAACCGCAAACAGTGAATTTACCAAAAAATGGTATCTTAAAATGTTTGGACAAAATCTAAAAAGAAAAAGTACCGTGATTATGGGTGGAGTTAATATAGATAATTACCAAAGAGATCAGAATGCCATAGACGAAATAAACAAAAAATACAATCTGGGGAACAAAAAAGTAGTTCTCTTTACCGGAAGACTAACAAAAAGTAAGGGAGCAATATATTTAGTAAAAGCAGCTGCTAAAATAAACGGGACTGTTATTATTGCCGGAGACGGACCGGAAAGGGAAAATATCGAAAAAGAAATAAAAAAACTAAAACTCGATAACGTAATCATGACCGGATATATGAAAACTTTAAACAGCGATTTGTATCACGCATTTTATGAAAGGGCGAACGTTTTTGTCTGTCCGAGCATTTGGAGCGAACCGTTGGGTTTGACAATCCTTGAGGCAATGGCGGCCCACACTCCGGTCGTTGCTACTAATAAAGGGGGTATTTTGTCGATTATTAAAGATAATACCAATGGTCTTTTGATTCGCTCCAGAAGCAGTAAAGAAATTGTTAGTGCAGTTAATAAACTTTTGGAAGATGATGATCTCAGAAAAAGACTCGGCGACCAAGCCTATAAAACAGTATTGGATAAATTTACATGGGAAAAAATCGCCAGTCAATTCGAAGGCATCTATAAACAGTTCAGGTACTCGACTCTTGAGTATATTGCCCGAGTGAGAGGAACAAACCCCAATCTTTCCAGGTCTATAAATGCGATCAGTAAATTAATAGGCGTAAGATAACTAGTGCGGCTTGAGTCTGTAAGGTTTAACGTGTATCATTTATTTAATGAAGATTCTTTTTGCCTCCACGCTTAAACGTAGAATTGCCTCGGATGTTACCGCTTCGAGATCAAGAATCATTTATGAGTTGGCAAGCGGAATGGTAAAAAAAGGCCATGAGGTCAGTCTTTTGGGGACAGGCGACAGCAGCATCTCTTCTGTAACAGTAATTCCGGTTATTCCAAAAGCGTTTGTCGACCTTTTGCCCTTTGAGAATCCGTTCTACGCAGAAACTTCGTTTCTTGTCCAGCTTGCTAAAAAAATTGAAGAGGTGGCCGGCCGGTTTGATATGATCCATAATCATACATACCCCGAGGTTATTAATTTATTAGCTTCCGAGAAAATCGATACACCGATGGTAACAACAATTCATGCCCAAGCGACAGAGGAGTTCGATGACGTTCTAAGTCTTTTTAAAGACTCTAACTTAATTTCGATTTCCAAAGCTCATAGAAATAATTTTAAGAAAACCACCTTTAGAAAAGTTATTTACAACGGTGTTGATACCGATCTTTACGCCATTTCCAACCAGAAAAGAGAATATCTTTTGTGGATCGGAAGGTTGTCTAAGGCAAAAAATAAAGACGGTACATTTATGGACCCAAAAGGGATTAAATGGGCAATTCAATTAGCCCGAGAAACAGGAGAAAAACTTATTCTGTCCGGTAACGTCGAAGATATGGAGTTTTACGAAAAAGAGGTTAAGCCGTTTTTAAACGATAAAATCGAGTGGGCCGGGCCAGTTTCTTCGGAGCAGGCACTAAAAAAAGAGGAAGTTGCCAATTTAATGCAAGGGGCAAAAGCATTTTTAATGACGATAAATTGGGATGAGCCGTTCGGTTTGGTTATGGCAGAGGCACAAAGCTCGGGAACACCCGTGATCGGATTTAATCGGGGTTCTGTTCCGGAATTAATAGTTGATGGCAAGACTGGTTTTGTTGTGGATCCAAAAGAAGGCGTAGAAGGATTAAAAAATGCTCTTTCAAAAATTAATAGTATAAATTATGAGGATTGCAGGAAGCATGTATTACAAAATTTTTCACTCGAAAAAATGGTTGAAAATTATGGAAATCTTTATAACGAAGTATTAACTCACCAAATTTAAAATATGGCAGAAAATGATTCAGAACATTTAATATCTCATAATCATCCTCTTGCCGATAACCTGAATATTCCTGAAAGAGAATCTAGAGAAAGAATAGGGACTTTAATCATCTGCGGCCAAGGGCCTGTGCAAGATAGTGCTACAAAAGTAAACTTAGGTAAATTGGAGAAGGCTATGCCGGGCTCGATTTCTGCGCATGAGGCAAATACCTGGATGCGTCTAAACGCGAGGGCGGCAGGGGAATTAGGCCGGGAAGGCGACGTGGGATTAATTATTGCTTCGGGTAAAGACACAGGAGGTAGTTATTCAAAGGGTGGGGAACATTTTATTCCAACAGAAGCGGAATTAATGCAAGAAATTATCGAAAATGTTTATGGCCAAAAAGCGCCGCAAAGCGAGGAAAAATTTTCCCAAGCGGAAATTGAATTAGACAGAGAAGCAAAAAATACCCTGTTTAACATAATTAATGCCGCAAATATTATCGACTCGAAAAAAGAAGTTAACCCCAATGACCCTAATCTTAATAATGTTTGGTTACTAGGATCGCATTTTCATATGATCCGGCTTAAAATACTCGCCTCTCTTTTTGGTCTTGACCCAAAGAAAGTATTGTCTGCGGAAGATGTTTTGATGAACGCATCAAAGATTAAACAACAGGAATTAGACAATAAAGGCATCACCTCATCTTTCCAGGAGGCATTCCGGCGTTTAATCCAAGTAAGACTAAGTGGGGCTCCGATCGACGAGGCAGGAAAAAATTATTTTGAACGTAAAATGGCTCGGGCAGAAGCTTTGTTAGATCGCGCTATCGATCAATATTTATCAGATCAAGGGGTTCCGCAAGCAGGTTGGGAGCAACAAAGAAAATCGATTAAAGAAAAATTATTTATTGAAGAACAAAAAGACGCACAAGCGCGGATGAGAGGAGAAAGACGATGGGCCAGAGGACTCGCGATGGAACCAGATTATACCTTGCCGTATTCTGTTAATCTTAGGAGTGACGATCGGTTGCTCGGTTTTCTTTTAAAATTCGACAGCAAAACCCTGGAAAAATACGGAATACAAAAAGAAGAGTTGGAGGCAATTGCGCCGGAAAATAAGACGGACGCGGTAAAAAGTATCCGCGCGAAGATCGACCCGGACAAGTGGAGTTCCGAAGTCGTAAAAAAAGAATGGGAAGACGAAGAATATCCGCCCGAAGTAAAAGCAAGATTATTGTCGATAGGTATTTCAGAAGAAGATATAGAATATTTATCAAAAGCAGAAGTGTCCAAACTTGGATAGCTTTTGATGCACATAATTATATTGCTTTGTATATCGATATAAAAGCGAAAATAAGATGAAAAAAATAAAAGTTTTAATGGTTGGATACGAAACAGCGCCTTTTTATAAAAAAGGAGGATTAGGCGACGTAATGGGATCTCTACCCAAAGCGCTTGCTGAGCTTAAAGTCGATTGTCGGGTCGTTATCCCTTATTACGGCTCGATTAAGGAAAAATTTACCTCTAATGCCCTTAATCTTAGAGACGAAAAAATCGGTGAATTCTCGATCTGTTTCGGAGAAAAAGAAGAACAAATCGGAATTTATAAAAGCATTTTGCCGGAAAGCAATGTAACTATTTATTTTTTAAGCAACAAACGGAATCTTTCATATCTGTACGCACGGGGAAGAAACAAGAAAATAGATCAGTTCGCATTTTTTGACTTGGCGGTTAGCCATTTTGTTTTATGGCTTCGCAGTAAATCGAAATGGACCCCGTCGATCGTCCACTGCAATGATTGGCATACGGCTTTAATCCCTTTAATCCTTCGAAAACGTTTTAAGCTTTCAACGCCAACTTTGCTCACGATTCACAACCTGCTGCACCAAGGCTGTGGATCGATAAAAATTTTAGACTTGTTGCACTTTAAGGACGAAGAAGTAAAAGAATTAAAAACAGGTATGCCGGCAAACGAAATAAATATCTTGGGGGAAGGAATCATGCACGGGGATGTTATTTCGACAGTGTCTCAAAGTTACGCAGAAGAAATAAGTTCAGATAATTGCCGCTGGCCAATTTATGGATTTTTAAGGCGGAGAGAAAAAGAGATGAGCAAAAACGGCGGTGTCTTAGGGATTTTAAACGGGATCGATTATAATGTCTGGAATCCAAAGATTGATAATTTGATTAACCATAAATACGATTTATCGAGTTGGAAAATCGGCAAAAATACAAATAAGGACGATTTTTTAAGGGAGGTTGGTCTAGAGAACAAGCCGACTTTTTGTTTCATCGGGAGAATAGCACCACAAAAAGGCTTGGATTTATTAGTGAGAGTTATGAAAAGATTAGTAGACCTTGATATTAATATTATTATCCTTGGATCGGGAAATAAAAATATCGAAAAAAGTCTTCAAAGACAAGTTGAAAAATATCCTAAAAACGTTAAGTTGATT
>JAMCZG010000022.1 GCA_023485715.1 Patescibacteria group bacterium | reverse complement strand
CCGGGCAAAACTTTCTGCTGTTGCGCAAAATATAGAAGAAGCATATAAAAAAGGCCAGCCCGTTCTAATCGGTACTACGTCGATTAATAAAAATGAAATAATTTCGGAACTTTTAAGACGACGCGGAATAAAACACGAAGTTTTAAACGCGAAAAACCATGTTCGGGAAGCAGAGATTATTGCCGCGGCGGGAAAAAAGGGCGCGGTAACCGTTGCGACAAACATGGCGGGACGCGGCGTTGATATTATTTTAGGCGGAGACAGTCCGAAATCCGAAGACGGGCGGGAAAAAAGAGAATCAGCAGAATGGAAGGCGTGGCAAAAACAACACGACGAAGTTATAAAACTTGGCGGTCTATACGTTATCGGCACAGAACGTCACGAATCGCGTCGAATCGATAACCAGCTTAGAGGAAGGTCTGGAAGACAAGGAGATCCTGGAAAATCGCGATTTTTTGTTGGTTTAGACGATGAGATTATGCGACTTTTCGGTGGGGACAAAATCGCGGGGCTTATGACGCGGTTTAATATGCCAGAAGATGTTCCTTTGCAGCACCCGATTGTATCGCGCGCAATCGAACAGGCCCAAGTAAAAGTAGAAGGATTTAATTTTGATATCAGAAAACATCTTGTCGAATACGACGATGTTTTAAATAAGCAGAGGGAAATTATTTATAAAAGAAGGAGAGAAGTTCTCGAAGCCGGGGCAAACAAAGAAGAGTCATTGTTAAAAAACGAGATATTGGAAAAAATTTATGGTTCGATTGCTGCAATAGTTAATATCCAAAGCGCAGAATCTATTCAGGAGAGTAAGGAACCGCAATCAGAAAAAATAATCGAGGAATTTTCAACCATTATCCCCTTTGACGAAAATTCAAGAATACAACTAGTAAAACAAATGGAACAAACCCAAACTCTAGATGACAGAATAGGATTCTTAACCAGAATCGCAAAAGATATTTACGAAAAACGCGAGGAACAATTGGGTAAAGAAATAATGCGAGAAGTCGAGCGGTTTGTGATATTGTCGGTTATCGATAATTTATGGACTGACCATCTGGATGCGATCGAAAATTTACGACAGGGAATTGGCCTTCGGGGTTATGGCCAGCGCGATCCTTTGGTGGAATACAAAAATGAGGCATTTAAAATGTTTGATCAGTTAATCGGAGCAATCGACGACGAAATAGTCCACAGGATTTTTAAAATTCAAGTCCAGCAAGCGCCAAAAGTTCAAACTCCGCAGAATGTTGTTACAAAAGCGGCGGGAGAGTCCGATCAACCGCAAAAACAAAAGCCGGTTGTCAATAATAGATCATCGATGGTAAACGATCAATCCGGCCAAAAACACAAGCTCGGCCGTAACGATCCGTGTTGGTGCGGTTCTGGTAAAAAATACAAGCGCTGTCATTATCCTAATTAATCCGCGCAGTCCTGAGCGAAGTCGAAAGAATTATAATCCTGAGCGAAGTCGAAGGACAAAAAATGCCACCATCCTAATTAATAAAACTCACTTCTAATAAAATCGAAGTATAGGTAATCCTATTTTTATTTCGGTAACTCATTTTGTATTATCTCTAACAGCGATTCCATTAGTTTTTATGATATCTGTAGATATAGGCATAATATTTGGTTGGTATTCGGTACGAAAGGTCGCAAATTTACAGCCGATCGGGGCCTTAAGATATGAATAATTCTAAAAAAATATTATTATTTATCTTAATATTAATAATCTTAATTATCGGTGCAGGTAGTTATTTTCTGACTAGAAAGCCACAGAATTCAACAATAAACAATAACAATAATGTTAATATCGATTCATCCCCACAATCTAATCAAAAGGATACGGAAATTATTTCAGAAAATTTAGACGTTCCATGGGAAGTGGTATTTTTGCCGTCGGGCGCGATATTAATAACGGAAAGACCGGGCAATCTGTTTTTTGTTAAAAATAAACAAAAAATTCCGATAACGGGCGTAGAACATATAGGGGAAGGAGGATTGCTGGGAATGGCTATTCACCCAAATTTTATAAATAATCAGTGGATTTATCTTTATTTTACAACGCGGGATGGGGACGGAGTCTTGACAAACAAAGTGGAGCGGTACCGCCTCGAAGAAAATCGACTTATCGAAGACAAAATTATTATTCAGGGAATTCAGGCAGCAGGAAATCACGACGGAGGAAGGATTGCGTTTGGCCCCGAAGGATATCTGTATATTACAACAGGAGACGCGCAAAATTCACAAAACGCTCAGGATATTAATTCCCTTTCGGGTAAGATTTTAAGAGTTACCGATGAAGGAGATGTGCCTACTGATAACCCATTTAAAAACGCCGTCTATTCTTACGGACATCGTAACCCCCAAGGACTTGCGTGGGATAATAAAAATCGTCTTTGGGCAACTGAACACGGGCGGTCCGGAGTAGAATCGGGGTTCGATGAATTAAATCTTATCGAAAAGGGTAAAAATTATGGTTGGCCGGTTATTCAAGGTGACGAAGCACAGAATGGAATGGTGAGTCCGGTTATCCAGTCCGGTCCAACCACGACGTGGGCTCCAGCCGGCGCTGCTTTTTATAACGGTAGTATTTTTTTTGGGGGATTACGGGGAGAAGCCCTTTTTGAATTTAAAATCGCGTCCCGATCTCTAAAAAAATATTTTGAGGGAGAATTTGGTCGAATAAGGGCTGTTGTTTTGGGACCAGATAATTTTTTATATATAACTACGAGTAACAAAGACGGTAGGGGCAGTACTAGACAAAACGATGATAAACTGATAAAAATAAACTCTAATATTTTTGAATAATTTGAAGTCTTTTTTTAGCAGTAAAAAAACAATAGTATTCCTTTTGGTTATAATTTTGGCTTTCTTAGTCATTATTTTAAGTTTTGTACCGATCAAGCCATTTTCTAAAAACGAGATATTAAAAAATACCACTAAAACGGAGAGTCAGGAAGAGAAGAATCCGTTATCGATCGAATACATGAGGCAACAGGAATATCCCGGAAGCAATATTTTTATCGAGGAAACTCTTCCCGTGGGTCTAGACTATAACCGTTATATCGCGTCCTACAAATCCGATGGATTAAAGATTTATGGTTTATTAACTGTTCCAATCGGTGAAAAGCCTAAAAATGGTTGGCCGGTCGTTATTTTTAACCATGGTTATATCCCCCCAGCAGAATACAGAACAACAGAGCGCTATATTGCCTATACGGATGTATTTTCCAGGAACGGCTATATTGTCTTTAAACCCGATTACCGCGGACACGGTGACTCAGAAGGTAATCCAGAAGGCGCTTATTATTCACCCGCATATACACGCGATGTGTTAAACGCAGTATCTTCGATAAAAAAATACCGTGACGCAGATCCAAACAAGATTGGCATGTGGGGACATTCTATGGGAGGCAGTATAACACTTCGCTCAATGGTGGTAACAAAAGATATAAAAGTCGGAGTAATTTGGGGAGGGGTAGTTGCTTCTTACGAGGACATGGCTAAAAATTGGTCGAGGTCAAGGCCATGGGTACCTTCTCAGAGAGAGCAAGTAACCCGAAGACCAGGGAGGCAGGCTTTAATCGCTAAATACGGGGATTTCGATAAAAATCCTGAATTTTGGCAGTCGATTACCCCGATATCTTATGTTAAAGATATCTCCGGTCCTGTCCAAATTCATCACGGCACGCAAGACGAAGAAGTTCCTCTTTTGTTCAGCGAGAGATTAAACGATGCCTTAAAAAATGTAAAAAAAGAAGTAGAGTTTTATTCTTATCCAGGCGACGATCATAATATTTCTAATAATTTATACACTGCGCTGCAAAGATCTCTCGAGTTTTTTGATAAGTATTTAAAGAATTAATTCACGGAGTTTAATGCTTCCTTAGCCTCCTTAAGATTTTTATTGTAAAAATAAGCCTTTTCAAATTCCTGTCTTGCCGAAAAACGATCGCCCTTTTTTAAATAGGTTTCTCCACGGATAAGATAAACTTCGGAAAAAGCGCGGTTATGATTATTTAGAATAGTATCGGTTAGGGAAAATACACGGTCATAATTTCCTAAATTAAAATAAGCCTGGACCGGTTCGATCTGATACCAAAGTGTTCTCCATGGTAACTTATTTTCGATCTTTTCAAATTCATCGATCGATTGCTTATATTCACCTATATGGCATAAAGCAATAGATAAATTAAAACGTGCAAAGATATCGTCCGGATTATTCTCGAGTTGTTTTTTGGCATTAGCAACAGCTTTTTTCCAAGAAATTTCTTCGTTTATATCTTCGCCCAAAATAATCTTTACTATTTTTTCTTTGTCCTTTGGAACAAGTACCAGGTATTCAAAATTAAACTGCTGCCACAAGTTATTGAACGTTCCGTAAGAATATCTTAAATTTTTTCCCTGCAATGAATCATCTTGGATTAGTTCCCCGGTACCGTCGTCAAATCCCTTAATAATTCTGTAATGTCCGATGTCTTCGTTTTCTTTAGTTAGTGTCCTTGTAATAACTGGGATATCGTATGTGATAAAAAGTTTTATTAAATCGATGTTCCCATTTGGTCTATGATACGGAATAAGATCATAGCTTTTGGATTTCTCGGCTAATTCATCTAAAGAGACTGATTTGTCGTCGTTTTCTCCTTCTGGATTTTGATAGGGTCTTAAATCTTGCCCTAATTTTTCTTGACTCTCGTTTATGCCAAAGTACGAAAGCGCCATTGATAATGCAGCCGGCCCGCAGTTATTAAAACTCTGGTAGATATGATAATCATTTTCAAGAATTTTAATATTTGGGATTGATATTAGGGTGGGGGTTGGTGTGGGACCTTGTAGATTCTTGATGATTTTTTTTGGAAAGTCATTAATTTTAGGAGAAGTATTCAGATCATATAGATTAAATACTACTAGAAAAATTATACCGATTAATATGGAAAAGAAAACAAATTTTAACACGCAGCTATTTTACCAGAATTCTATGTATTTTGATAAAATATACCAAATGAAAAAAATGTTTTTTGTTCTTGGAACAGTAGTTATTATAATAACATCGATTAACTTTTTTAAAACTCCAGCATTAGAGGAAAAACAGTCTTATTGGTTATTGCTGCACAGAAGATCAAATATTGAATTTTTATATTTAGGGTTGCCCGGACAAAAGGATAAAAGCCAGTTAATAAAAACATTTAAGGTAAAAACTGGTATCCCCGGAGAAAAACCCACTCCCTTGCCTGGTCTTTTGGGAAGAGAATATTGGATAATAACTGCGAAATCTAAAGTCCAAGATAATCCTGAAACAGCGCCATATTTTTTGACATTAGACATACCTGTATCAGAAGATGAACCTTTTGGTCCGACGCCTTATTTGGAATGTAAAGGGCAGTGTAATTGGGGTACGCCTGGTAATTTTGGGCTTCATGGTGTTAACGGAAACTTTAATAAGCTTTCGGAGCAAGATTTGGGAAGTTCCGGTTGTATAAGACATTATGACAGCGACATATCATATTTATATAACTTATTAGATCCTAAGAAAGAAAAGACTAAATATTATATAGAAGACCTCTGATTTATCGCTTGCCAAAGGCCTAAATTCTGTGTAGAATATGAAATCGTTGGCATAGTCTGTCCTCGTGCCTTTTTCTGTTCAAAATCCATTTGTTTTTCTTTACTATGAAACGCTACAAAAGAAAAAATTACGCAAGTTTTACCGTTAGTGACTTAAAGAGCAAATTTAGCGTTTTGTTAAAAAAAATAAATTTACAAAAGGTGAAATTATTTATCAAGAGAAAACCGATGACTAGTTTTTTATTTTCCCTTGGGTTTCTGCTTTTTTTAATTTTATTGAGTAGTTTTCTTTCGCGGCCAAAACCTGTCACGGAGACAAAACAGAGCCTGCCGAAAAAAGTTCAAGTCTACAAAATCAGTAATATTCCGAGAGTTTCTTTTCAGGCGCAAATCGAAAAGTCGGGAGTCGTTAAAATTGTCAGCCAAACAAGCGGGATAATCGAAACGATTAATGTTAAAGAAGGACAGTTTTTGGGAAGAGGGGGCAATCTGATAAATATTTCCTCGACTTACGCGGGTGGCAACACAGCCTCTATCCAAACCTCGATCGCCGCAAAACAATATAAATTAGTTACAGACACATATGATACCCAAAAAGATATTATCGGTAAACAAAGAGATGTTGCCCAAGAAAATAATGATAATTCTAATCAGCTCCGTGATATAGCAAATAAATCACTAGACGAAACAAGATCCTTAATAAATCTTAATCAGGAAATAATAGATACTTTAAATGAAAATTTACTAAATCTCGAATCGACAAATACAAACGATGTAAACAGAACGGCTATTTTACAGACAAAACAGGCGATCAGTCAAGTGCAAGCAGGGCAAAACCAAATTCGATCTGCGCTAAGAGCTGCGGAGTATCAGGGGAGCGCGGATAACCCTCCACAAAAATTGGCAGACCTACAAAAAGACATTACATTAAAACAACTCGATATTCAGGAAAAAAGTTTAGAACTAAATAAAGAAATATCTAGACTTCAGTTGAGTCTTGCTTTTATCGGTGAATCTTTTTTCCATCCGGTTGCTCCGTTTGCCGGAACGGTCGAAAAAATATTCGTGAGGCAGGGTCAAAATGTCACCCCCGGAACTCCTCTGTTGTCTTTTAACGGGCAAAATAAAAGTTTATCGGCGCTCGTTAAAGTTCCGGGTGATTTAGTAGGTAGTGTTTCTAAGACAGAGGACAGTAACCTTTACATCGGCTCAAAAATAATTAAACAAAAGCCGGACTTTGTTTCATCTGAAGCGACCGATGGGCAATTGTATTCTGTAATTTATTCTCTGGCAGAAGAGGATTTACCCGGCATTGCAGATGGGTCTTATATAAAGATCGAAATACCGATCGATTACCCAGAATCCAAAAAAACGATTCCGTATATACCACTAGATGCTGTTTATCAAACACAGGAACAAGAAACAGTATATGTTGTTAGAAACAACAAAGCTGAAGCGCAGCAAGTAAAGCTTGGCAATGTGTTAGGAGAATTTGTTGAAGTTTTATCTGGACTCAATGAAGGAGACAGGGTAATTATTGACAGAAATGTTATAAAAGGAGATTCGGTAAAGATTATTAATTAATGGTTCGCGTACAACAATCTACATATTTAAAACACCTTAAGTTTGACCCGAAGCTTAAATTAAGTTTTATTGCAAAATACTTTTTAAATCTTCGGCTCGTATTTCTGTTGATACTTATTCTTGCAGTCTTCGGAATTTCGAGTTATATTAGTTTACCGAGAAATCTTAATCCAGAGGTAAAAATTCCACTTGTTATTGTCTCAACTGTTTTGCCCGGCGCAAGTCCGAAAGACATGGAGTCGTTAATAACGATTCGTATTGAAGATTCAATAAGAAGTTTGCAAAAAGTAAAAACGATTCAATCCTCTTCGACGGATTCTGTATCTGTCGTTACTGCCGAATTCGAATCCGGAACAGATCCGGAAAAGGCAAGAACAGACGTAAAATCAGCAGTAGACGCAATAAATGATTTACCGACTGATGCACAAACGCCTAACGTGCAAAAACTGGATTTTGAAAACCAGCCGGTTTGGGTTTTTGCCTTAACCAATAAAGGAGACTCTGCGTCGCTTTTTAAGTTTGCCGAAAAATTAAAAGATGATTTAGAAAATTTACCATCGATCGATAGAGTTACTATTTCGGGACAAGAAGAACAGGAAATACAATTACTCGTTAAGCCAGAAACAATATCTTCTTATGGATTAAATCCCCAACAATTAATTCCGCTTATTAAAAATTCTTTAAAGTCTTTGCCCGCCGGAATAGTCAGGACAGAAAGTTCAAGTTTTACGTTGAGTATTGACCCGTCGGTAACAAAAGTGGAAGATCTCAGAAATTTAAAAATAAACATAAATGGTTTAATCGTTTCTCTTTCAGATGTCGTAGTTATTTCCGAACGTTCCAAACCAGAACAAAAATTTTCCTATATCGCAAGTCCTGAAAACAGCTCGTTAAGATCTGTTACGTTTAATGTGTATAGGGTTACAACAACAAATATTGATAAGTCGGTATCTGACGCAAGGGCACTTGTAAAACAGGATTTATTAAATTACGGCGAGGAATTTAGTATAGTTAGCCTAATAGACACGGGAGAACTTATCGATATTCAGTTTAATGATTTACAGAGGGATTTTACGTTAACGATAATTCTTTTAACCCTCGTAATATTTGTTTTTCTTGGCATTAAACAAGCACTGGTTTCATCTTTTACAGCGCCGATGGTGTTTTTCATAACATTCACGATTATGAGCCTAACGGGGATTGGACTTTCTTTTATCGCTATTTTTTCTTTACTTTTGTCTTTGGGTCTTTTGATTGATGATACGGTTGTTATTATTTCGGCGATGACATCGTATTATAGATCGGGAAAGTTTACACCACTTGAAACAGGACTTTTAGTTTGGAAAGATTTTTTGACGCCGGTTCTCACAACAACGATCACAACGGTTTGGGCATTTATTCCTCTCTTGCTTTCCGGTGGAATTATCGGTGAGTTTATTAAGCCGATCCCAATAGTCGTTTCTTCAACTCTTTTAGCATCGATATTTACAGCACTTTTTATAACATTTCCGCTAATAATATTTTTATTAAAACCCAGTGTTCCAAACCGCGTTATAATTTTTTTAAAAATTATTTTTTTGATACTTATAGCTTATTTTCTTTTTTTAATCCTCCCAAAAAACAACACCCCT
>JAMCZG010000063.1 GCA_023485715.1 Patescibacteria group bacterium | reverse complement strand
TTCTCTTTCCTGTTCCATTCCCCAAAGGATCTCCTCCTTGAATCACCCAATCTTCAACTCTATGAAAAGTTAAATTATTATAAAATCCGGTCTTTGCTTTTGCCGCAAAGTTTTTTACTGTGTTTGGGGCTTTATCGTAAAAAAGCGTAAGCGTTATATCTCCTTTATTTGTTTTAATTACGGCTTTAGATATTTTACTCTCTTCAGATATAGGAGAAACAGTTGGGGAACTCACAGTAGTTGGTTCAGAAACTGCCTGGGTTGGCGATATAATTTGGGCTTGATCGGAAGTGGTACTTTCTCCTTGTAAATCTGGCATTTTTGTACTCGTTTTATTAGTGAATAATAGTATAGCAGAAATCCCGGCGACTACTAAGACTATAAATAAAAATATCTTGTTCACAGAAAAACATTTTAGCAAAATTTTGTATGGAATATAAGAGGAAAATATGTTATACTTCAATTAATCTCAAATCTCAAAGATCGGGGATTTGAGTTTTTTATATGGCAGACGAGAAAAGAGTGACAGATTTAAATAAAATCCGAAACATCGGAATTATCGCGCATATCGACGCGGGAAAAACTACAACTACAGAGCGAATTCTGTTTTATACGGGAAGAACTTATAAAATCGGAGATATCGACGAAGGTACGACCGTAATGGACTGGATGGAACAGGAAAGAGAAAGGGGAATTACAATCGTTTCGGCAGCAACAACCGCTTTTTGGACCCACTCCGATTTATCAAATCAAGGCAAAAAAGACCCATACAGAATTAATATTATCGATACTCCAGGACACGTTGATTTTACAGCAGAAGTAGAACGATCACTTCGGGTTCTAGACGGCGGAATAACCGTTTTAGACGCAGAAGAAGGAGTTCAATCTCAATCCGAAACAGTCTGGCGCCAAGCTGATAAATACAAAGTCCCGAGGATTTGTTTTGTTAATAAAATGGATAAATTGGGCGCTGATTTTTTGGCGACAATCAAAAGTATCGAAGATAGGCTCGGGGCAAACCCGGCGATAATGGTTTTACCAGTAGGCGCAGAACAAAGCTTTAAAGGAATTGTCGACCTTTTAACTAGAAAAGTTCTTATTTGGGGATCGGACGAGCTCGGGGCAAAATATGAAACACAAGACGAAATCCCTTCAGAGATGAAAAATCAGGTCGAGGAATACAGACACAAGTTAATCGAAAAGATCGCGGAGACAGACGATGCGCTTTTAGAAAAATATCTCGCGAATGAAGAACCGTCGATCGAAGAATTGAAATCTGCGCTAAGAAAGGCGGTAATCGCCTATAAATTAGTTCCGATTTACGCCGGTTCATCGCTACGAAATAAAGGAGTCCAGCCGCTTTTAGACGCTGTTATAGATTATTTGCCGTCGCCTTTAGAAACTCCTCCGATAAAAGGATTAAATCCAAAAACCGAAGAAGAAGAAACACGAACCTCCGATCCAAAGGGTCCGATCGCTGGTCTTGCTTTTAAAATCCAGATCGATCCTCACGTTGGAAGGCTGACATATTTCAGGGTATATTCTGGAACAATAGCGTCGGGATCGTATATTCATAACAGTGTAAAAAACACAACCGAAAGAATCGGAAGGATCCTTTTGATGCACGCAAATCACAGAGAGGAAATAAAAGAAGCATTCGCGGGAGAAATCGTTGCGCTCGTGGGTCTTAAAGAAACAGGTACAGGGGATACGCTCTGCGACGAAAAATCTCCGGTAATTTTAGAAAAAATCACATTTCCAGAACCTGTTATATCGCTTGCGATCGAGCCAAAAACTAAAGCGGATCAGGAAAAATTGGGATTTGCCCTAAAAAGGCTTTCTGAAGAAGATCCGACCTTCGGAATTAAAACAAACCACGAAACAGGACAAACTATAATTTCGGGAATGGGAGAGTTACAGCTTGAAATTATGGTTGACCGGATGAAGCGGGAATTTAACGTTTTGGCAAATGTCGGAGCACCGCAGGTTGCGTACAAAGAAACAGTTAAGAATAAAGCCGAAGCAGAAGGAAAATATATCCGCCAGTCCGGAGGACGCGGACAATATGGTCACTGTTTTCTTAGAGTTGAGCCAAAGCCAAGAGGAGAAGGAAACGAATTTGTTAATGCGATCAAAGGAGGAGCAATCCCGCAGGAGTTTATCGGGTCTGTCGAAAAGGGAGTTAAGGAATCGATGGAAAACGGTGCTCTTTTGGGTTACCCGATAGTAGACACGACCGTAACGCTTTACGACGGAAGCTATCACGATGTTGATTCTTCGGATATTGCGTTTAAGATCGCAGCGAGCATGGCGCTCCAATCCGCTGTTAAAAAAGCAGAGATTACGCTTTTAGAGCCGATAATGAAAGTAGAAGTTACAACTCCGTCGGAGTTTATGGGAGATGTAATCGGGGATTTATCAGCTAAAAGGGCTCAGATTATGGGAACAGAGGAAAGGGGAAAAGCAACAATTATTTTATCTATGGTTCCTTTGGCAGAGTTATCTGGTTATGCAACAACTTTAAGGTCGATGTCACAGGGAAGAGCCTCTTATTACATGGAGCCATCGCATTACGAGGAAGTTCCGAAGAACATAATCGAAGCGATGCTTGCCAAATCCACATTTACCGGCAGAGTTGGGGAAAGATAAAATTATCTTCTCGGAGCTACAAATACATGCTGGAGCCTTGCTGTAATTAATTGCCTAGGTCTTTCTTTTTTGTCTGAGTTTCCCTCATTACCACTATTGCCTCCTCTGTTTGTTGCAACAGTATGAGTTGTTTGAATTACTCTGTTGTCGGGCGTAATAAAGAAACCGCATCTATTTCTTTCCATAATAAAAATATATCTAAAAGTTTTATCATTTTCAATAGTTGATTTTCTGAGTTAAAATAATAATATGTTTCGGAATATTCCAAAAAACGTTTTTGTCTTGGGGTTTGTGAGTTTTTTTAACGACGTGGCCTCGGAAATGATTTATCCGATCGTTCCCATATTTTTAACCTCGGTTTTGGGCGCGCCTGTAGCAGTAGTCGGTTTAATCGAAGGAATTGCTGAAGCTACGGCGTCGGTAACAAAATTTCTGTCGGGATATATTTCTGATAAAGTCCAAAAGCGTAAAGTTTTTGTAACAGGCGGATATGGACTAAGTTCGGTTTCTAAATTGTTAATCGGAGTCGCGACTTCGTGGTATTTTGTTTTATTCGCAAGATTTATCGATAGGCTTGGAAAAGGGGTGCGGACGTCGGCAAGGGATTCTCTTTTACTGCAGAACGCAACTCCAAAAAATAAAGGTTTTATTTTCGGATTTCATAGAGCCATGGATTCAGCCGGCGCAGTCTTAGGCCCGTTAATAGCACTTTTACTACTTTCGCTCCTCGAAGATAATATGCGTTTAATTTTTCTACTCGCGTTTATTCCTTCTTTTATCGGAGTAATTCTTTTAATAATTTTTGTCAAAGAAAAAAGAGTAGAAGTTCAAAAGGGAGAAAAGATAAAATTGAGATGGCGCGGTTTAAATCCAAAATTTCAATTATTTTTTGTAATCAGCATGATATTCGCGCTCGGTAACAGTTCTGATGCATTTTTAATTCTTCGGGCAAAAGAATTGGGGTTGACAACTACTTTAGTTGTTTTAACTTACGTTTTATATAACATTTCACAAACAATTTTTGCAACCCCGGCCGGACATTTTGCAGATAAAATAGGCGCACGAAAAGTTTATGCGATGGGCTTAATTATTTTTGCTTTTGTTTATTTTGTTTTTGGAATACTGAATAACCCTTTTTGGATTTGGATTATTTTTCCATTTTACGGATTATATATTGCCTTTACAGACGGTATTTCTAAAGCATATATTTCTGAGTTTATTACACACAAAGAATCCGGAACATATTTTGGCATTTATCAAACAGGTGTCGCAATATGCGGATTTTTAGCTTCATTTTTGGCTGGAATATTGTGGAGCGAATTTGGTCCTCCGTCAACATTTTTCTTCGGCTCGATAATGGCAGTATTGGCTTTAATAATTTTGGTTTATGGAAAAATCGCAAGAGGAATCTAAAAAAAATTCAAGAAGAGAATTCTTAAGATGGCTTACGATCGGTTTTTCGATAGTTTCCTTTTTTACCGCAATCGCTATTATCCTATTTCTCCGAGCCCAATCTCGTTAAAACCTTCAGTTATATTCTCTAAAAAAAAGAAAAAAGATTTTTATAAAATACTATGATATACTTCGGTTAGAAATTTCGAATGAGAACGAAAAAAAAGTGTTCTACTTGCAGAAAGACACTCTCGATATCGGAATTCTATAGAAACAGAACAAGACCAGATGGTCTCGGGTCAGAATGTAAAGATTGTGCAAAAGAAAGATCGAGAAAATATGGACGAAGAGTTTATGGACATCGTTCAATTCTGCCTCGTATTTCAAATGAATTAAAAAAAACACACAAACAATGTCCTACATGCAAGCAGATTAAAATTCATGGATATTTTTATGTTGATAAGAAAAGATATGATCATTTGTCTTGGCAATGTAAGAATTGCGAAAACATAAGAAAAAGAGAAGAAAAACTAAGAAAAAAATATCTTAGTTCAGAAATGATAAGAGCTATTAAAAAAAGTTTACGCATCGAAAATACAGTAAATGCTCGAGTAAATAGAATAGTAATAAAGATTTCTGAAGGCAAAATAATAAAGAAATTTAAAAACCTGAATCTACCAGATGATCCAGTAGTACAAGACCTTATGGATAAACCGAAAAAAATATTGCTTACTACAAAAAAAGCAGAATTTTAAATAAGAACTTTTATCGAAATATCAATTCTGAAGCCTTAATTTAATTTTATCTTTTCCCTCTTTTAAAACATCTTCAGGAATTTTGAGACTTTTATTGTAAAGGATGTATAATTACACGATGGAATTTGAACAAAACATTTTTAAACTCGAACAGGAAAAAAAACCGAGATATGATGCGGCCTTGGTCCACGCATATTGGATTTCTCGCGGAGCAAAAACAATTTCGGAAGAAGAAGCATTTAGAGCAAGTCTTAGGTCGCATTTTGCAGCACGGGCAGCAGCAGTTTTATTTGAAAGAGAAGGTATTGGAAAAATAGTTTTATGCGGAGGAAGAGTCAAAGGACCATCTTATCCTTCTTCGGCCTCAATAATGTACAATTTATTAATGCATTATAGAATTCCCGAAGATCGAATAATGGTAGCAGATGAAGGTTACGGAACAGAAGGAGAGATCTATATTTTTTCAAATTTAGGAAAAGCTAATAATTGGGGGAGAGTTGTGGATATAGCGTTTAGAACGCATTACCGATCAATAAATAAATTTTTACCCGAAGGAAGACAAGAAAATTCTGGCATGGTCGTGACACATAGATCAGTTGAAGATATAATCAACACTTATGATAATGATCAGGTCAAGAAATTATTGAAAAACTTAGGAAGATCAATATATGAATTAGATTTTAGAGTATACGAAATTGTTAAAGCGTTAGGAATGAAAATTCCGGGATTAAAAGAAAGGATGTATAGCGCGAGTCAAAAGTCAAGAACTACAAAAGACAACAATCTAGTTGATGGCACTATTGCCCGTGCAATCGATAAGTTTAATTCTTAAATTGGGTCTTGACGGCGGGCGAAAAATATTGTATATTTCACTTATCCTTAAAAAAGATAGGGATTATTTTTTTTGTTGAAATATGGCAGATGCATTTAAAAGAACAAAACCACACGTAAATATCGGAACCATCGGTCACGTCGACCATGGTAAGACTACTTTAACAGCGGCTATTGCTACAGTCCTTGCTAAGAAGGGAATGGCAACAGCTAAAAAGTACGAAGATATCGACAACGCCCCGGAAGAAAAAGCAAGAGGAGTTACGATCAACATTACCCACATCGAATACGAAACTGAAAAAAGACATTATGCCCACATCGACGCCCCAGGACACGCAGATTACATTAAGAACATGATTACAGGTGCCGCTCAAATGGACGGTGCAATTTTAGTAGTTTCAGCTCCCGACGGCCCGATGCCACAAACCCGGGAGCATATTTTATTGGCGTACCAGGTTGGAGTTCCGGCGATCGTTGTTTTCTTGAATAAGTGCGACATGGTTTCTGATGCAGAGCTTTTGGATCTTGTGGAAATGGAAGTAAGAGAACTTTTAACAAAATACAAGTATCCGGGAGACAAAGTAACGATTATCAGAGGTTCAGCCCTTAAAGCTTTAGAAGGTGATGCAGAAGCGGAAAAACAAATTTTCGCCCTTATGGACGCGGTTGATAACGATATCCCAACCCCGACAAGAGACATCGAAAAGCCGTTTTTAATGCCTATCGAAGACGTTTTCTCGATCAAAGGCCGCGGAACAGTCGTAACAGGAAGAATCGACCGGGGTAAGATTAAAATTAACGATCCAGTCGAAATCGTCGGAATTAAGGCCACAAAACAATCAGTTGTAACAGGAGTAGAAATGTTTAGAAAGCAATTAGATGACGCGCAAGCAGGTGACAATGTCGGAATTTTACTTCGAGGTGTCGAAAAAGCAGACGTCGAAAGAGGACAGGTTATCGCAAAACCGGGAAGCATTACTCCACACAAGGAATTCGAAGCAGAAGTGTATATTTTAGCCAAAGAGGAAGGGGGTCGACACACACCATTCTTTACGGGTTACAGACCTCAATTTTATATCAGAACAACTGATGTAACCGCAGAAGTAGCCCTCCCGCAAGGCGTCGAAATGGTTATGCCGGGAGACAACACAAAAATGACGGTAAAACTCATTTCCCCGATCGCACTCGAAGAAGGTTTGAGATTCGCTATCCGCGAAGGCGGAAAAACAGTCGGCGCAGGAGTAATCTCAAAAATAATCGCCTAGCACCTTATCAAACTGGTGTTTTTTTAAACTCATGCCTAAAGGAAGAATTAGAGTACGTTTAAAAAGTTATGACGCGAGGATCATCGATTCTTGCTGTCAGCAAATTTTAGATACGGCAATAAGAACCGGAGCTAAGGTGGTAGGTCCGATTCCTTTACCCACACAGAGAAGCGTTTACGCGATAAATAAGTCGCCCTTTATCGATAAAGACGCCAGAGACCACTTTGAGATTAGGATTCACAAAAGACTCATCGATATTGTTTCACCGACTGACAAGACGATCGACAGCCTTACCCATTTGGAATTACCAGCAGGAGTAGACATAGAGATCAAAATGTAGAAGGGGCTTTAAATTGATGCTAAATTATAGTATAATACTGTGGAAAGTATGGAGGTGGTTTAAAGCCTAGAACCTTAAAGCTCACAGGGTTTAAAAATAATGGGTAGCCAAGTGGGCTACCTTTTTTGTTGATAAAAAAGAGTTTATGATAAACGCAATTATCGGTAAAAAAATTGATCAGACACATCGTTTCTTAGAGGACGGAAAAAGAATTCCGGTAACGGAAGTTTCTGTTATGGATAATCCCGTAATTACGATTAAAACAAAAGATAAGAACGGCTATAACGCCGTTCAAATCGGTTTTGGGACTAAAAAACATTCAAATAAATCGCTTTTGGGAAACGTAAAGGCAGCTAGTTTAGAAGCTGCCCCCTTATTTTTAAGGGAGGTAAGAGTCGGTGAAGAAGACGTCTTAAATATAAAACCAGGGGATTTAATTAAAGTTTTAGACGTTTTAAAACCAGGAGACATTATAGATGTTTCAGGTGTATCTAAAGGGAAAGGTTTTGCAGGCGGGGTTAAAAGATACCACTTTAAGGGAGGGCCAAGAACCCACGGTCAGTCAGATCGAGAAAGAGCACCGGGATCGATCGGGCAATCGACAACTCCGGGAAGAGTATACAAAGGTAAGAGAATGGCAGGAAAAATGGGTGCTAAAAACGTTACAGTTAAAAACCTGCAAATAGTAGATGTATTGGAAAATAAGGTTTTAATTAAAGGGCTTATTCCGGGGTTTAAAAATAGTTTAGTCATAATCAAAAAAACCGGAACGCTCGCAAAGTTCACTCCTCTTTATAAGGAAGAGGTAAAAGAAGAATCAGAAAATATAAAAGCAGAAGTTAAGGAGAAAAAAGATGCCGGTAAATAAAATCAAAGATCAAAGATCAAAAATCAAAAATCAAGCTCAAAGTTCAAAATCAAGAACTGTTCATAAATCTGTCCGGAAAACAGCTGGTAAACCGGCTGTTCAAAAAGAAAATGGATTACGAATCGAGGTTTTTGATATAAAAGGCAAAGTTGTTAAAAAGATTAGTTTATCTAAAGAAATTTTTGGAGCAAAAATAAATAGACAACTTCTTTCTCAAGCAGTGCGGGTGTATTTGGCTAATCAAAGAGAAGGTAGCGCGTCGACCAAAACCAGGGGAGAAGTAAGAGGGTCAACCCGAAAGATTTATAAACAAAAAGGAACAGGAAGAGCAAGGCATGGCTCCGTAAGGGCTCCAATTTTTGTCCATGGGGGAATTGTTTTTGGTCCAAAACCAAAAGACTATTCTTTAAAACTTACCAAAAAAATGAGAAAAGCGGCACTATTTTCGGCTCTGTCCTTAATGTATAAAAATAACGAAATAAAAATCTTGGAAGGACTTGGTGGTATAAAGCCAAAAACTAAGGAGATAGCAGGAATTATTAAAAATTTAGGCTTGAATATTAAAAATAACAATACCGTTTTGGTCTTGCCGGGGAAAGTTGAAAATGTTTATCGGGCAGCACGAAATATTGAGGGGTTAAATATTACCTACGCGAATCAATTAAACGCATACGAAGTATTAAGAAGTAAAATGCTTCTTTTAATGGATGAATCGATGCCGGTGATCGAAAAATATTTAATTAAAGGAGAATAATTATGGATTTACAAAATATTTTAATAAGGCCAATCGTTACAGAAAAATCGATGATAGATGCGGGAGTCAGTAAATTTACTTTTGAAGTAGCAAAAAACTCAAATAAAGGAGTGATTAAAAAAGCCGTCGAAAATAAATTCAAGGTAAATGTTGTGTCTGTTTCAACAAGTGTTGTAAAGGGAAAGAAAAAAAGATTTGGAAACAGGAGAAAAGAAGTTTTGGGACCGTCTTGGAAAAAAGCGATAGTCAGGCTTAAAACGGGTGAAAAAATTGGTCTTTTTGAATCGGTGAAATAATAGATATATGAAAAAATTAAAAACGATTAAGAAAAAACATTCTGGCCGGGACAATTCGGGTCAGGTGGTTGTACGCCATCAAGGTGGACAACACAAAAGATTCCTAAGGACGATCGATTTCAGACGCGATAAATTCGGAGTTTTAGGTAGAGTTATGTC
>JAMCZG010000045.1 GCA_023485715.1 Patescibacteria group bacterium | reverse complement strand
AGCTTTATTCATTAGGAGGACAGGAATGGGTATACTAAAAATTCTATTTACGATTTTACTCTTTATGTTTCCGCTAGGGGAGATTACCAGATTTTCTCTTGGTAGCGGTATATCATTTTCCCTAAACGATGTCGCAGTTTTAATATTTACGATTTTCGGGCTTATTTATTTTTTTGTCAAAAAAGAGAATTTCAAAAAAAGTGAATTATTACTGCCGATATTATTTTTTTCCGTTGCCGCTTTTATATCGATTGTTTTGAATTCTTACTGGCTTAAACCAAGTGAAATGATAGTTTCTTCTCTTTATATTGTTCGTTGGTTGGCATATGCCGGTATATATTTTATTGTGACTCGCTTTGAAATTAATTTTAAAAAGAAAATCTTAAATTATATGATTATAGCCGGTTTAATTTTTTGTCTTATCGGGTATATACAATATTTTTTCTATCAAAATCTCCGCAATCTATATTATCTTGGTTGGGACGACCATCTCTACAGAATGTTTTCGAGTTTTTTCGACCCAAATTTTACCGGAGCATTTCTTGTTTTATATTTATTACTAATCTCTTCATTTCTATTTAAGTCTATTGTTAAAAAACAAAGAAAGAAAATAATGTTTTTTAGCCTGTTAAGTGTGATAACTACGATAGCGATTTTTTTGACCTATTCGAGAAGTGCCCTGATTATGTTCGTGATTACATTTTTTACTTTTTTTGTCGTTAAGACAAATAAAAAATGGGCGATCGGTTTTGTTATTATAGTGCTTTTTTTAATTTTAATGATCGCGCCCAGCGTTTATAAAACCGAGAACACAAATTATTTTAGGGTAGCATCGACACTTGCGAGAATAGAATCCGTAAATAACGCACTGATTATTATCCGGGATAACCCGTTGTTTGGAATCGGATTTAATGCTTACCGGTACGCTCAGATAAAATATTCTTTTAGGGAAGGGGAGGGGGCGATGGTGAGTCACGCGGACAGCGGCACAGACAATAGTTTTTTATTTGTTTTTGCGACGTCTGGTATAATCGGTTTTTTATTTTATATTTATCTTATTTCAAAAATTATCAGAAGAAGTTTCTCATCGTTTAAATATAAAAAAAATGAATTTACTCAGTTTATTTCACTCATCGTATTTTGCTCGGTAATAGGAATTGTATTTAATTCTTTTTTTGTAAATAGTTTATTTTTTCCGTTTATTATGGAATGGATATGGATTATTGTAGGACTTAAGGAGAATACTTAACTTTTAATTCCGTTGTTTTATTATTTCCGGCTTCGTCTGTTGCTGAAACCTTTATTTGATTATCGCCCTCTTTTAAGCTTATTTCGTAAGAGAAATTTCCGTTTTCATCGACAATTACCCAGAAGTCGTTTACGGTTACTTTTACCGCCGGGTCTGTTTTTCCCCTAATTTGTATTTGGTTTTCGGTTTTTGAGAATGTTTGTCCGTCTGTGGGCGAATCGATCGTAAGATTAGGAGCTTTATTTTTGTAGACAATATTGATTTCGTCTGAAAAATCACTTTTTTTAGAATTATCGATGACAACCCTAGCCTTAATCGTATTATTCCCATCATCCAGGGTAACATCTTCGAAAGTAAATTTACCGTCGTCTTCAGAATCTGTCTTGTCAAATAGTTCGTTGTTTATATACAGATTGACCGTTTGATTAGAAGACGCGATCCCTGTAATTACGGTTTTTGCACTATTGGTCGCATTCGGCAGGGGATCGAGAACAGGGGCAGAAATAAATTCTTCTGATTTTTTTTCTGACGTACTTTGATTTTCTCTAAAATTAGAAATAAATAGGCTAAAATTTACAATCATCGGTATACCAAACTTAATGAGCAGTACCAAGACAATAATTATTCCTAAAATGCTCAGGATAAAATTTTTCTTACTTTGTCTTTCGTAATTTCTTGAAAGCCTTGATTTTGCGATCATATTTGTATTAAACCTTGAGCCAACGGTGAGAATCGAACTCACGACCTAGTGTTTACGAAACACTTGCTCTACCACTGAGCCACGTTGGCAAGTACAATCAACACCATTTTATGAAATTTTTTGTTTAAAGGCAAACTTTGGTAATTATGGGGATTTTCGTTTTCTCGCAACTTTTAATTCTAGAATTGCCCTTCTAAGCTCGCTTTCAGCGATCGCAAAATCGCGATCGTTCGCTTTTTCCTTTGCTTCTTTAACCGACTGTTCGGCGCGTTTTTGAGCAGCAAGCGCCCTTGATACCTCGATTTGATCGGATCTGACTGCGTAGTCGGCTAAAATTGTTGCCTTGTTCTTTATTACCTCCAAGAATCCTCCCGTAATCGCAAGAAATTGTACAGACTTACCCTTTTTAATTATTAATTCGCCCGGTACAACTTGCGTTAGTAGTCCGATATGATTTGGTAGAATACCGATTTGCCCATTTACGGTTTCGACCAGAACTTCGTCCACATCGTCTTTATAGACAATTTTTTCAGGGGTTATTATTTCGAGTGTCAGATTCATTTTTTCTTTTCTCGTTGGACTGCTTCGTCGATCGTGCCGATCATAAAGAAGGCTTGTTCTGGAACACCGTCGTGTTTTCCATCTAATATTTCTTTAAATCCTTTAACAGTATCTTCGATTTTTACGTATTTGCCCGGTTGTCCTGTGAAAACCTCGGCGACGAACATCGGTTGGCTCAAAAACCTCTGGATCTTTCGTGCCCTGGCCACAATGAGTTTGTCTTCATCAGACAATTCGTCGATCCCTAAAATTGCGATAATATCTTGAAGATCTTTGTATCTTTGCAATACCTTTTGAACACCGCGGGCGACTTGGTAATGTTCTTCGCCGACGATATTAGCGTCCAAAATTCTGGACGTTGAGGTTAGGGGATCGACTGCAGGATAAATTCCCTGCTCTGCGATCGACCGTTCCAGTGTAATCGTCGCGTCTAAATGGGAGAAAATTGTGACAGGCGCCGGGTCTGTGTAATCGTCTGCCGGAACGTACACTGCCTGTACAGACGTGATCGACCCCAGTTTGGTTGAAGTTATCCTTTCCTGGAGTTCTCCCATTTCTGTGGCCAACGTCGGTTGATAGCCAACGGCAGACGGCATCCTACCCAAAAGTGCCGAAACTTCGCTTCCTGCTTGGGCAAATCTAAAAATATTGTCGATAAATAACAACACGTCTTCTTTCTTCTCATCTCTAAAGTATTCGGCCATAGTGAGCGCTGTGAGCCCAATTCTAAGTCTGTTAGCCGGCGGTTCGTTCATTTGTCCAAAGACCATTACGGTCTTATCTAAGACTTTAGCTTCTTTCATCTCGAGCCATAAATCGTTTCCTTCGCGCGTCCTTTCTCCGACTCCTGCAAAAACGGAGTGCCCTTTGTGTTCGGTCGCGATGTTTCGAATCAGTTCTTTTACAACGACAGTTTTACCGACTCCTGCGCCTCCGAAAATCGCGATTTTTCCTCCTTTAGTAAACGGTGCGATTAAATCGATAACCTTAATCCCAGTTTCTAAAATTTGCGGCGTTGTTTGCTGTTCGGAAAGCGCGGGCGGGCTTTTGTGAATCGGCATTAACTTTGTATCTTTCTCTACAGGTTTTAGTTCATCGATCGGATTTCCTAAAACGTTAAAGATTCTGCCCAGCGTTTTTGGCCCGACCGGGACTTTTATATAATCGTTGAGTCTTTTTACTTCGGTGCCCCTGGCAAGGCCGTCTGTCGGACCTAAAGCCAGAGTTCTGACTTCGTGGTCTCCGATCGAGAATGCAACCTCCAAGATAAGGTCTTCTTTCCCCTTAATCTGGATGAGCAATGCTTCGTGTACACGCGGTGGTGCGCCCTGAAACCTTACGTCGACGACCGGCCCGGAAATTCCGATTATAATTCCATTTTTGTTATTATTTTTTGTTCGTGATTTATTCATATTTTACGGTGGCAGCACTACTTATATCCAAAATTTCGTTTGTAATTTTTTCCTGCCGCGCTTTATTGTATTCGAGCGTTAATATATTAATTATTTCTTTTGCGTTATCTGTCGCGTTTTGCATCGCGATCATGCGGCTTGCCTGTTCGGACACAAAACTCTCTAAAGTATATTGATATAATATCATTTCTAAATAATGTCGAAGAAGCGTCGGTAAAATTTCCGTAACTTTTGGTTCAAATAACTGAAACGGCGGATTTGTCTCCGTATCCTCTTTCGGTAATTCGATCGGTAAAATAGTCTGCACACGAGGTTTTTGGGAAAAAACGCTGTCAAAATAAGTAAAAAGAATTTGTACGTTATCTACTTTTTTATCCAAAAAATATTCATCGATAATTTTTGTGATCGGATAGATTACATCGAATTTTGGAAGGGTGGTACCAAAGGGAAATTTTGCAACAACATCCCGTCCGATCCGTGTTATATTTTTTTCAGCCTTGTTTCCGACGATTACCAACTTAAGATTTTGGTTGTCGATTTTAAAATATTCCCTCAAAAGATTTGTAACTAATCCGCCGGAAAGTCCCTTGTCCGGTGAAAATACCAGTAATAGCGATTTTTTTGAGCCGTCTTCTTTTCTGATATATGGATGGTAAAAATCCCGATCCACTTTGCCGATCAAATTTTTTGCGATCGATGTTAGCCTTTCGACATATGGTCTTGCAGATAGCGCAGCGTCTTGGGCGCGTTTTAATTTAGACGCCGAGATCATCTGCATAGCCTTTGTCGTTTTAGATACATTCTGGGCTGTTTTTATCCTTCTTTTTAAAGTAATTGTACTTGCCATATTTTATTTTGATACAAACATCTTTTTAAAGCTGTCGATCGATTTTTTCATGTCTTTTAATATGTCTTCGTTAGGTTTCTCTCCCAGGGCAAGTTTATCTAATAATTTTTGATTATGGGCTTTTACGTATTCATGAAATTCTTTTTCGAACCTTTGTACATCGTTTACAGGAATTTCATCCAGAAGGCCGTTTGTTACCGCCCAGATGCTTAAAATTTCGAGCGGTTCTGAAAGGGGTTGATACTGAGGTTGCTTTAGGATCTCGAGGATCCGTTTTCCTCTTTCGAGTTGGGCAGAAGTCGCGGCGTCTAACTCGCTCCCGAATTGTGCAAACGCCTCGAGTGATTTGTATTGGGCGAGCTCGATTCTTATTTTTCCCGAGAAAGCCTTAATCGCGGGTGTTTGTGCAGAACTTCCTACCCTGGACACGGAATTTCCTGCGTCGATCGCCGGCCTTACTCCTAAATAGAATAAGTCGCCCTTTAAATAAATTTGCCCGTCGGTTATCGAAATAACGTTTGTCGGAATGTATGCCGAGATATCGTCTGCTTGTGTTTCGATAATCGGCAAAGCAGTTATTGATCCGCCCCCGTGAGTCTTATTTAATTTTACTGCGCGTTCGAGAAGCCTGCTATGAAGATAAAAAATATCGCCGGGATAAGCTTCGCGACCGGCAGGTCTTCGTAAAACCAAGGAAAGCTGACGGTACGCCCAGGCGTGTTTTGTTAAATCGTCATAGACGATCAATACGTCTTGGCCTTTTTCCATAAAATATTCGGCGATCGATACGCCCGAAAAAGGTGCAAGATATTGAAGAGATGCCGGGTAAGAAGAGCTTGCCACAACGACAATGGTGTACGAAAAGGCATTTTCTTGCTTTAATCTGTCGACTACCTGGGCGATAGTGCTCTGTTTTTGTCCGATCGCAACGTAAATACACACGACGGGCTTTAGTTTTTTATTATTCGAATTTTGTCTTTGATTTATTATCGTATCGATCGCGATCGCGGTTTTCCCTAAACCCCTGTCTCCGATAATAAGCTCTCTTTGTCCTCGTCCGATCGGGATCATCGAGTCGATTGCCTTGAGTCCTGTTTTTAGAGGCGTATTAACCGGTTCCCGGTTGACTACTCCCGGAGCAATCCGCTCAAGGGGCATTAATTTTGCTTTTTTTATTTTTGGTTTTCCGTCGAGCGGGTTTCCCAACGGGTCGATTACTCTTCCTAAAAGTTCTTCACTTGCGTCGATGCTTAATAATTGACCGGTTGTTTTAACAACATCGCCCTCTTTTAAATTTTCTCCACCGGATAAAAGTATTATCGATACAGTGTCTTCGTCTAAATTTAGAATCAAACCAGAACTTCCGTCGCTAAATAGAACTTTTTCCCCCATAACGGCCTTGGATAATCCGCTTGCGAGGACAACTCCGTCGTTTATTTTCTCGATAAATCCGACGTTTTGTGTCTTCTTATCTTGCCCAAAAGCCATTAATCTTTTTTCTAAATTTTCGATAATATTTTTACTGTCGATCATAGATTGTGTGACGCAAAATTCGCGATAGTCTCAAGAGCCTCTTTTAGATTTTCCTCATAAACCAAATCATTGTCAATAACTTTTAGCCCAACGATAAGAGACGGATCAATATTATATATTATTTTTTTATCCGGGTACATACTTTTAAATAACATCTTTTCCGATTTTTTAGGGGTGTGGGGGAGAGTAACAGTAACAGTCATATTTCTTTCTTTATTTTTAAGCGCCTGTATGTACGATTTTATATCCTTTCTGTTTAATAAGTGTACGAGTTTCTCAATTTTTCTGTTGTCGAGTCTATTTTTGGTGTAGCTTGCGTCGGCCAATAACCGAAATTGTTTTTTAATCATATTAATTAGGTTTTGTTTTTAATTGTTTTATCGCTCTCTTAACTATTTCTTCCTGTTCAGTTTTTTTGAAAAGTCCTTGTACTGATTTTTGTAAATAATCTAATGCAACCCTGCTTATATTGGTGGCGATTTTTTCTTCGGCCTGTTTTACTTCCTGGTTGATTTGATCGCGGGCATCTTTAATTATCCTGTCTGCCTGTAATTTTGCATTTTCTTCGGCCTGTTTTATTACGGATAATGCTTGATCTCTCGCTTCTGATATCAGCTTTGCTGAATCTACCTGAGCCTGTTTAAGAATTTTCTTTTCTTTTTCAGCTGCCTTTTCGAGGAGTCTTTGGGACTCTTCGGCTTTTTCCAAGCCCTCTTTAATCGTATCTTGTCTTTTTTTTAGAATATCCAGTATTGGTTTATGTAAATACTTTTTTAATACATAAAATATGATTAAAAAGTTTACAACCTGAGCTCCCAATATAATTGGGTCAAACCCAAAATTTTTAATAATTTCCATAATTTATTTCCCTTCCTTATTTTATCTTTACCCTGTAAAAGCCAAAATTAATGAGTAAATTGCGATAGCTTCCGCAAAAGCCATACCTAAAAGCATCGCGGGTAAAATTCTTCCGGACGCATCAGGGTTTCGGCCGATCGCCTCCATCGCCTTGGATCCGATTAATCCAATAGCTATAGCAGGCATTATGCCGCCCAAGGCCACAATCAATCCTCCAGATATACTAAATTCCATTTATTAATTCACCTCCTTATGCTTCGTGATGCGATGTTGTCAAGATCGCCATAAAGGCCATCGTTAACATCGAAAAAACGAGCGCCTGAACAAATCCTACAATAAATTCGAGCATCAAAAAGGGAAGGGGAAAGATAAATGCAAAAATGGAGGAGACTGTTGCCAGTACAACTTCCCCGGCGTAAATATTTCCAAAAAGACGGAAAGACAAGGATAAAACTTTTGTTATTTCGGAAATTATTTCGAGAAATCCGACGAATAAATTAATCGGATTCAGCGAAAAATATCTCCCAAGATATTCTTTTATACCGAGCGTCTGTATGCTCATAACGTGAGTTGCTACGACCGATATCAGCGCGAGCGCAAAGGTTGTATTAATATCGCTTGTTGCGCTTCTAAGAAGGGGAACTAGTTCCTTCTCATGTCCGCTTCCATGAAAAAACCCGATGCTTGAGACACCGGGCAATAAGCCGCTTAAATTAATTAAAAGAATAATAAGGAAAAAGCTCATAAAATATGGGAATATTTTGGCAGTCTTTTTTTCGGCAACAGACTCGACGAGATTATAAAAAGTTTCGATCATCATTTCCGTTATGTTTTGGAGAGAATTGGGGACCAGTTTTATTTTCCGATTTATTGCAACGACCCCACCGACTATTATTGCGTCGATAAGAAGTAGGTTAAGACTGGTATTCGTAAACGGAATACCCCTTAAATAAAATAATGGTTCGGACGCTAGTGGAACCATACTTGTATTTTAATCTAAATCCGAGCTTAAGTCAAGACGAAAATCTTTTAGAAGGAAGAATTCTTTCAACAATTATGACCGGCTTTTCATTTTTTGTGTCGATCCTACCGTTAATAACAATAACAGTGTCTTTAATCAGTAAATCTTTAAATTCATCGAATACTTTCGGGAAAACTACGCATTCGATAGCCAACCCCTTTTCGTCCCCGATCGTAATAAACGCCATCTCGCTCCCGCTTTTTTTAGTAAAAATTCTTTTACTCATCTCGATAATCCCGCCGACTTTTACTCTTGTTCCTTCCTTTTCTTCGGAAAGAAGACCAAGATCGTGCGTTACAAAAGATTTAATCAGCGATAAATTTTCGATCTGAGGATGGGATGTAAGGTAAATTCCTAAAAATTCTTTTTCAAAAGCGAGTTTTTCGTGCTCAGAGAAATCGTCGATTTGGTCCCCTTGGCCGGCTTGTTTTTTTGGTTCGGAAGTTTTGGGATCGTCGTCGAAAAGCGAGCCTTGACCCTCGATTTTTTGTTTTTTAATCCTTTGTGCTTCTGACGTAATCGAAGGAAGCGTAATGAGGAGTTTTGTCCTCTTGCCAAATTTATCCATCGCACCGGCCTTAATAAGGCTTTCCATTGTTTTTTTGTTAACGGGTCCGAGGTCGACTCTTTCGCAAAAATCCTCGATACTTGTAAAAAATTTCTCGTTTCGTGCTGTCAGAATACTTTTTATTGCGGCTTCACCGACGTTTTTTATCGCCGAGAGACCAAACCGTATGCTTGTTTTGTTTTCGATGATAAATTCGCTGTCTGACTTATTTATGTCCGGAGGAAGGATCGGAATTTTGAGCCTCCTGCATTCTGCGACCGCTTGGGCAATTTTCTCGTTCTTTACTGGTCCAGACGAACCTCTAGACTCAGCGGTGAGAAGCGCGGTCATAAATTCGACCGGGTAATGGGTTTTCATGTAAGCCGTCTGGTAGGCAATTAATCCGTATGAAGCACTGTGTGATTTATTAAAACCGTATCCGACAAATTTTTCGATTAACGCGAATACATCTTCTGCCGTTTTTTTTGTGTAGCCATGAGCGATGCATCCTTTAATAAATTTCTCTTTTTCTTTCTTCATAAGTTCTGGTTTTTTCTTTCCGATCGCTTTCCTGAAATTATCCGCCTCTGCAAGAGAATATCCAGCTAGGGCGTTTGCGATTTGCATGCACTGTTCCTGGTATACTGCGATTCCGTAGGTTTCAGATAAAATGGGTTTTAGGTCTGGGTGAATATACTTTATGATACTCGGATTATTCTTAGCGGAAATAAAGTCGTTGATCCAAGCCATGGGGCCTGGCCTGAATAGGGCAACCATAGCAGAAAGATCGGTAATTTTTGATGGTTTTAGATCCTTTGCGAGCCTTCTCATCCCGGGAGATTCGAGTTGGAAAACTCCTGTGGTTTCTCCGCTTGTAATAAGATCATACGCTTTTTTATCGTCGATCGGAATTTTTGTGAGGTCGATTTCGATTCCTTCGTTCTCTTTAACAAAAAATATCGCGTTTTCCAAAATTGTTAAATTTCTAAGACCTAAAAAATCTATTTTTAGAAGTCCGATCGGAAAG
>JAMCZG010000016.1:7247-10261 GCA_023485715.1 Patescibacteria group bacterium | reverse complement strand
TCCGCTTCTTGATTTAAATCAAAACCAACATTTTGTGCGGTTATTCTGTCGATAATCGCTTCTTTGCCCATTCTTATTTTTCCCTCCAAATTACTTCTTTTTTATTTTCTGATTTGTTTATAAACCGGGCCGATATAAACAGAAAATCAGAAAGACGATTTAAATAAACGATAATTTCGTTGTTAATTTTCTCTTTCTTTGACAGCCCGACGACTCTTCTTTCCGCTCTCCGGCAGATAGCTCGACAAAAATGTATAAAAGACCCTGCTTCTCCCCCGCCGGGAATTATAAAATTATGAAGTTCCGGAAGCTCGTCTACCATTTTATCGATCTCTTTTTCTAAATCTCCCGTTCTCTTGCCCAGATATTTTTTGTCTTTTGCTTTGTATTTTGTATTCGCAAGTTCTGCACTTATTATAAAAAGGTCGTTTTGAACTGCTGCAAGATTACTTTTAACTTTTGAGTTTTGGGCTTGAGCGATCGCGACTCCGATCACGCTGTTTAACTCATCGATCGTTCCGTAGGCTTCGACCCTAGGATTTGATTTTTGAACGCATTTTCCTCCGAAAAGAGAGGTTTTTCCCTTGTCGCCTTTTTTTGTATAAATTTTCAACATAAAAAATCCTTCCAAGTTTCCCTGGAAGGATGTCTTTCGATAAAAAAACTCCTGCTCGGGAAACCTTGTTGTGTATAGTTTTCTGGCTTTACAGTGGCGGCACCGCTACCGATTTGCACGGTAATTGCCCATACACAGGTTTAGATATACTAGATTAAATTAATATTTTTTTCAACACTCAGAATATCCACAGCTGTAGCATTTTCTACAGCCCTCTTCGTAAGCTAAGCTTCCGCTTCCACAATCCGGACATACGTCAAAAAGACTCGTACTGGTCGAAGAATGTTCAAGCGACAAACCACTTGCCTCTCCGTCGATTGAAAGCTGTTGAAGCATAACAATATCTTGTTTCTCCTTAAATTCTTTAACGTCGATTTTACTTTCTCCATTTTTAGCGATTTTTTGGTCTTGCTTTTCGATTGTCTCTTTTGCTTCCCCATTTGTAGAAACAATCGACTTTTTATCTTCGACTTTGCCGTTGACAGAAAAGTTGAAATGTCTGGCTAAAACCTTTGCGACCGCGTCGGGCAAAGACCTTACTCTCTCTTTACCGAATCCTACACTCCTAGCTCCCCCGATTCCGGCAAGCTGAGCAATAACTTGTCTAACCCTCTCCCGCGGAGAAAGAGACCCCAAGAGTCTTAAATTTAGGGATACTATCCTGCCTAGAGCTTCTGCCATCGCTGCGATGTCAGAGCCGGATTTTCCGATCGTAATAAACATTTCAAACGGTTCTTTATTCTCATCGTGGTTAATCGTGATAAACGCTTCCCCGATCGGCGTTTGAGTCCTGTAAGTAACCCCTTCTGCCCTTTCTGGCCTAGCGACCATCGGTTTATGTAAAACTTGAGAAGCAACCACCTTTTCTTCTTTTTTCGGCTCGATCCTTGTTAGAACACCTTCTCTTGATCCTTCTCGCATATACGTTATTCCTTTACACCCCAGTTTATAGGCCAATTCATAGAGTTTTTTGGTGTCTTCGACGGTATGCGTTTTTGGCGCGTTAACCGTTTTGGAAATCGACGCATCGACGTATTGTTGTATTACCGATTGTACTTTTACGTGATCTTCTGGGGTTAAATCGTTTGCAGAAACAAAATAATCTGGCCTCTCACTCGTCGGTAAATTTGGGTGGGCTTTTTTCCATTCTTCGTAAAGCGGATGAAACATCTTGTGTTCCCCAAGTCTATCTTTTCTAATGAATTCGAACTCGTAAATCGGCTCGATCCCAGAAGAAACTCCTGATAAAAGACTGGTTGATCCGGTCGGCGCCTCCTGTAAAAGAAGCGAATTTCTTATTCCGTATTTTTTGATTTTTTCTCTAAGCGTTTTTGGGAGTCTTTTAATAAAATAGCCTTTTAAATATTTTGTCGCGTTGAATTTTGGAAAAGCCCCTTTTTCTTTTGCGATCTCTGTCGACGCTTCGTACGCAGCGTCTCTAATTGTTCTAAATATTTTTTCGATCACCTTGAGAGATTTATCCGATCCGTAGCGAAGATGCATTTTTATTAAGGCATCGCCTAATCCCAAAGTCCCAAGACCGATTCTTCGCTCCCCGTTTAACTGCATTTCCCGAATCTCGGGGAAAGCGTAGCTATCGATATCGATCACATCATCTTGGAGTCTCACGCCGATTTTAGCGTGCTCTGCTAAACTTTTATAATCCATTTCTCCCGGTTTATCTACCGAATACCCTTTTACAAAAGCCGAAAGATTTAATGAACTTAAATTACACACTCCCCACGCCGGAAGCCCTTCTTCTCCGCACGGGTTTGTGCAATTAACCCTGTTCCAATACCAATTGTTGTACATTTTGTTGTAGCGTTCCATAAAAACGATTCCGGGTTCGGCGCTTTTCCACGCGGCTTCACAGATTAGATTCCATAAAGCCCTTGCTTTTATTGTCTTATATACTTTTACTTTCTTTTTTAATGCTGTCCATTTTGTTAAATCTCCATCCCATTTTTCGTCGTAATCTTTGTCTGAAAGATCGGGAAAAACCAAATCCCAATCTTCGTCCTTTTTTACCGCATCCATAAATTTATCTGACACACAGACCGAAAGATTAGCGCCTGTTATTTTCCTTAAATCCTGTTTTACAGTAATAAATTCCTCTATGTCCGGATGCCAGTCCCAAAGCATGAGCATTAAAGCACCCCGTCTTGATCCACCCTGTTGTATAATGTCGTGGGTTGCGATCGAATAAAGTTCCGCCCAATTACAAGGACCCGAGGAAAATCCGTTTACTTTTTTAACCCGCGCGCCCCTGGGCCTAAGTGAAGACAGGTTAATTCCGGCACCCCCGCCACGCGCCATAATCTCGATCATCGACTTAAGATTGTCTAAAATACCGTCTCTCGAATCGGCAGGTGAAGGCAAAACAAAATGTACAACAATT
>JAMCZG010000016.1:0-7237 GCA_023485715.1 Patescibacteria group bacterium | reverse complement strand
GAAAGTGTTAAAGAGGCAAAAAAACAGTTATAAAAAGTTACTTCAAAACCCGTTCCAGCGCCGGCCAAAATCCGCCCGCCCGGGACAAATTTAAAGTCTTTCATCGCGTCGACAAATTTTTTCTCCCAAACTTTTTTGTCTTCCCTTTTTTCTGCCTGGGAAACGCCGGAAGCGACCCTTTGCCACATTTCGTCGGGGGTTTGTTCGACCGGATGGCCTTTTTTGTCTTTTAAGGCGTACCTATCTAAAAATACACGTTGTCTTATTCCGTCCAGTTTCATAATTTTATACCTCTCTCCTCTGATTATTTGATTAATTTTTTTACTTCTTTCTCAAAATCTTCGACATCTACAAATCGCCTGAACACGCTGGAAAATCTTATATACGCAATTTTATCGATTTTTTTAAGTTTATTTGCGACTAATTGCCCGATTTTTTTACTTTCGACTTCGACCGAGTCTGCGCTTCTTAATTCGTGTTCTAAAGCCGTTACGATTTTTTCGATCGCGTCGACCGAAACCTCTGTTTTTTCGCTCGCTTTAAGAATTCCGCTTTTTAATTTGTCCCTGTTAAACTGTTCCCTTTTTCCGTCTTTTTTTATTACGACCAGATTAATATTTTCGACCCTTTCGTAAGTCGTAAATCTTTTCCCGCATTTTAAACATGACCTTCTTCGCCTTATTGTTTCAAGATCTTCGCTATCCCTTGTTTCGATTACTTCTGTGTCTGTGCTTCCGCAATAAGGGCATTTCATGTTAAAAACTCTATATCTAGTGCCAGACAAATAATATGACCCTAGATCTGCTGTGTCAACTATCAATAAATATATCAAAATTACTCAGCTGTTTTTTTAGCCTCGATTTTTCCAAGTTTTATGAGTAATGAAAAAATAGAGTAAAAAAAATATAAAAGTACTAAAATAAAGGTATTGCCGGACTATTTAATGCGAGTATATAAAATGAACAATCGAAGATTATGTAATACCAATTACAAATTAATCTCGTTTACCTTTTTTTCCAAATCAGAGGCCCTTTGGAAGCTCGAATTTAAACTGCTTTTTATGTTTTTTGACGCCTTGTTTTCTAAATCTTTAGTCACATCTTGATGTTTTTTTGCTGAAAGTAATAATCTAGCGATAATGTAATTTGCGTCTTTCCCCTGTTTTTTTGCCTCTTTAACACTTTCGATCGCTTTTTCAAAATAGTTTTCTCCTTTAGAAATCGTTTCTGCTGCTAACTGCTGCTTACCGTTATTAAAAAGAAAAATTCCTGAGTTTAACCGCTTGTCCGCCGAAAGTAGATTAAACTCGGCTTTTTTTAACGGATCAGAAATTAAGATATCCATAATTTTATCCCTTATGGCTTTTACAAAATACAACGGGTGATCGGGCAAAAGACCAGGATAAGGCAATTGGTATTCAACCGGGGTCGGAGTAGGAAAGGGTGTTGTTGTCGGAATAAGTTGTCCCTGGGCAAAAGAAATTTTATGAGATTGGAGAAATATTAGAAAAGCGATCGCGACGAGAAAAAACCTTCTCATTTTGTTCAACATACAATATTTACCCTATTAAGTCAAATAAATTTATCTTTTTGCTACAACGTTTAGCCAATCGCTCTCGTCTGGCTTAAACGGACCTCCTAGCAGTGATCCGTAAAAAGGGCTACCATAGAATTCGATTTTGGAAAAACCGATCTTTTTTAACATTGCCTCTATTTCTCTCTGCCCTATGTATTTAATTTGCGTACTGGTCATTCCTTTAAAACCCCACCTTTTGCCGTCAAAATCAAAAACCGCTCGTGTATAATTTAGAGCTTTCTCTTTATTTTTCGAATAAAAACCCAAGAATGCATACTCTTTATCGTATCCTCCTGCTTCCCTTCTTGTAAAATCTCTAACCCCGCCTTGTTTTGTAAGAATTTTTTCAAAATTTACTATTTGGAGTACTAAAAGGGATTTTTCAGGATTTAAAACTTTTACCAATCTTTTTAAAATTTCTTTATCCGTAATAGCAATAAACGGCATGGAGTTTCCCAAAATGGTTACTGCATCAAAATCCCTCGGCAATTTACTAACCATATCTTTATATATTCCACTTAAAAATTTAACTCTTTTTGCGGCATCTTTATTTATCTTTTCCCTTTTTCCCTCGGATATTTTATGCATCGTACTACTTGCTTCCAACCCGACAACTTCAAAACCCTTTTTTGCCAGTTCGATTGCGTGTTCACCTGTACCATAAGCAAGATCTAAAATTTTCCCCACCTTTTCTTTTTTAAACAAGTCGACTAAATCGGGTATTTCTACCGAAAGTCTTTTTTTCCAATCGATCAAAACATCGTAATATTTTGCCAGCCAATCATAAAACTCTTCTTCTGCTGCAAAAAAAAGCTTTCCTTTTATAATTCCTCTAAAAATATCTCCTTTAGAAAGGATACCGATAAGATTTCCCGTCTTATCAATTACCGGAAGCCTGCCCACTTTGTGGATTTGCATCGTAGATTGGGCTTCTAGTATCGGAGTTTCGGGACTGACTGTCGTAGGATTAGTGCTCATTATTTTGTCCGCAGAATAAGAAAGGATTTCGTTTGTTTTACCCTCCATTTTTTCAAAATCGCTTGATCGAAACGGGTCTTCAACAAACTCCTGCATTGTCGGAAAGAATTGAGATATGATGTCGCGCTCGGTAATCATCCCCAATAATTTCTTTTTTTCACAAACAGGCAGTCCATTAATCCCATAACCGAAGATCAATCTTGCGACCTCCTGTAGTTTGGTTTTCGGAGAAACATAGACAACGTTTTTCTGCATTAGATCTTTTACTTTCATGTCTTACATTTTAACACAACATATATACATTTCAAGCTTCTAATTCATTGTTTTTTTAACCAACGTGTGGTACAATTCGCCAAATTTGAATATATAATTTTGTATTATGGCTGTTAAGGCAGAATCGCATCATAGATTTAGCAGAGCATTAAGTCTTTTTGGGAAACGAAGAGACGATGTTCAACAGGGATCTAGCGACCAAGCAGAATTGCAACTTGCGAATGATAATACTGGAGCGAATGACGGACCAACAGCAGGTTCTTTGCCCAACTCAGAAACCTCTGAAGAAAAAAAACATCTTAAAGAAAGATGGTCAGACCTTCCTAGAAGAATAATTACATACTTAGGCGGTTTGTATCCCGACGGAACTCCATACAAAAGCGGACAACGACTTTTAATCGGCAAAAAGGGTGAAGAGGAGCAAGTCATGGACACTTTCGAAAGACCAGCCAATAGAGAAACAGTTGAAAGAATGTTCGAAGGAAGAAGTGGCCCACAAAACTATTTCGAAGGAGGATTTGGTTTAGGGATCATGCCGATACAAGATTTGCGAGAGATGGCTAGAAGAGGAGGATGTCTTGTTATAGCTGAACTTAATAAACAGATTTTTGGGGATGCTAAAAATTTGTTTGAGGGGGCGATAAAAAATATTAGGCAGGGACAAAAGTTCGGACTCTTCCCTCAGATCGAGATCGACTTAATAGCTGGAGAAGCCGATGATGTATTAAGACAGTATTTGCCGGAAAACAGGGAAGGAGAGCTGGATTCTTCAAGATTACAAATTTTACTTTTGCGCGGAGATGCTTATGAAGCGATCGAAGCATTCCCGGATGAATTTTTTGACGGAGTGTCTTTCGACCTCCACCAGTTAACTGAGGAGGAAAGAGGCATAGACAATCTTCTCGAAGAAGATGTCGTGCATAAAAAAGTTAAGTACGGAGGCAATAGAACTTTTTTTGCCCCCCATAAATATAACGAAAGCGGATATTTAGACGAAAGGCAATCAAAAATTATTAGGGCTGTTTGGGGAGACAATTTTACAGTTTATCATGCTACCACTTTTCCACCGCCCGACTCTTCATACGCAACTGGTCCTCGCTCAATTTTCGGGATACCAATTTGTAAAAAGGTAAAAACCGCTTAAGCCGCTTTGGGAAGACCCAAATCTGGCCTGAAAAAGTTCCTGTCTTTTCTGATATCCCTAAATGTTCTTTCTCTTAAAATCCTCTCCCATTCTGCAGCTGTTAATACACCTGTAACAATCAGCCTTTCTTGAAAGCCCAAAGACCTAGCATTTGGAACTCTTGCTTTCATATCAAGTTCCCCTAATGTATCGAACCCAAGCCGCCTAACTAATTTTCTCATTTTTTGACATCCCTTTATTCCTTGAATATAGGCAATATAAAGCTCTTTTCTTGGACTTCCATTAAAGGCCGGGTGAGAAAAGGCCCAGTCTATACCAGAGTAAATCATCTGTTCTCCAAGGCGAGTAGGGGGCTCTTTTTCAATATCTTGAACCTGCAAATCCTGATCAATAACCGTTTTCATAATAAAGTCTAAATTACCTATAAGCTCTATTATTTCGCCGCCTACTGTTTCCCCGTTCATATTAATTGCAGCCAAAAGGTGCACGTCCCTTCTTCTTATATAATTAATTAACTCGCCAATATTTCTTGGAGCATCCACAAAATGTCTTCTGGCATCAGGCTGACCTAAAAATTTTATATACCTACGGGCGTGATGATACGCACTATCGTTGAATTCGGGATATTGTTGATCAATTTCGCGAAAATCTATCCTTCTCAATTCTCCTAGAGTGATTTTTCGCTCTTGTGGGCTTATTCCCTCCGGAGAAAAAAATCTACATTAAAACCAAAATCTATATCTCCTATCCCATCAGGACGATTTTCCGGAGGCAACATTTTTCATCCTTTCTTTCCCGGCAATTATAGTCTTATAACTCCAAAAGATCAATAAAATTTAATTTTTAATGATAAATGAGGGCGTTTTTTCATTGTTGAGATCTATAATAAAATCTTATTCTTTATACCCTATTGCAGAAAGCGCAATTTTAAGAGTTTCTTCCTGGTTATGAGAATAAGTATTAATCACCAGATCGTAATATTTTTTATCCCAATAAACCCAATTCTGGTCGTTTGCGGCATAAAGCTTTCTCCATTTTTCTGTATGTTGCTTCTCCCTGTTAATAACCTCGTCTTTAGCTTCCTCTAAAGAAATCCCATCGCGGTTAATTAGGCGGTCGATTCTGATTTCGGGCTTATCGTTACCATTATTATCTTCGCAGGTGACAAAAATCTTAAAGACCCCTTCTATTTCTTGTCCATCAAAACCGGCTAAATGGCTTTGGACAATAAAATTCTTTTCTTCCCTTAGAATTTTTCTTACTTTTTCTTCGTATTCTAAATCAAAATGGTCCGGCCTTTTAAGTGCATCTGTCTGGCTAAGTCCCAACTCTTTATGGATTTTTTCAAACAAGTCTCCGCCTTCCAAAACCTGCCAACCCAGTTTTTCTGCCAATTTTTTAGCCAAAGTTGTTGCTCCTGCCCCGATTTTTCCGGAAATAGTAATATTTTTTATGTTTGGGAGTTCAACGGAAGCATTCATTAAGCGGAATTAATCCCCTTTCCGACCATTATTGTTTCTTCGACGAGGCGGCAGCAATAACCGTACTCATTATCGTACCAAGCGACGACTTTTACCATGTTGCCGCCGACGACTTGGGTGAGTGACAAATCGACAATCGAAGAGTTTGAGTTTCCGATTATGTCCGAAGAAACAAGAGGATCTTCGCTCACTGCCAAAACTCCTTTATATTTTGGATTTTCCGCTTCCTGTTTAAAAATGTTATTAATCTCATCTAGCGTCGTTTCTTTTTTAAGAAGAAACGTAAAATCCGCAAGCGATCCAACAACTACCGGAACCCGTATCGCAAGACCAGAAAATTTATCCTGTAATTCCGGTAATGTTTTCGCAGCGGCTTTTGTAGCTCCCGTTGATGTCGGCACTATATTTTGAGAGGCCGCCCTCCCCCGCCTGTAATCCTTGTGCCCGCCGTCTTGAAGCCTTTGATCAGACGTATAAGCATGAATAGTTGTCATCATAGCTTTTTCCACTCCGAAATGTTCGATCATAATTTTTGCTACTGGCGCGATGCAATTTGTAGTACAGGAAGCATTGCTTATGATATTTTCGCCTTTATAATCTTTTTCATTTACAGAAATCACATATGTCGGCGAAGTCCCTTCTTTTAAAGGCGCTGACAAAACAACTGCTTTTGCTCCAGCAGTTATATGTTTTTTTAATTCTTCTTCGTTTTCGAATTCGCCGGTCGATTCGACAACAACATCGACGTTTAAATCTTTCCAAGGAAGAAGACTGGGGTCTTTCTGCGAAAAAACAGGAACTTCTTTTCCGTCGACGACCAATGATCCGATCGAATTATTTGATTCTGATACTTTAGATTCTAAATTCTTATTTAGTGGTCCGTACGCAGAATCGTATTTTAAAAGATACATCCAGCCTTTAATGTCTGTAGATGATCCTGTGTTGATCGCAACAACCTCGATTTCGGAATTGTATTTTTCTAAAATCACTCTGTGGGTAATTCTTCCGATCCTTCCGTAACCGTTTATCGCCACACGTATCATATAAGATGAGTATATAAATAAAAGTTTATGACTTCAAGTCCTAAAAAATTGAAAAAATATTTTTCCTCTGTTAAAATACTACAACTATGATAAATCGTGGACCAGAAGTTTTTGTAAACGTTCCTCCGGGAACCAGAGTGTCTATAGGAATTACCGGTGATCCTACACAAACTGAAGCCCGTGGCAAAGGTCCACAAAAACAACCTAGTTCTATATTGAAATTAGACGATTTTATCGAAACTCACGCAACGCAAATCGATCATCTAAGAGGCGGGCCAGACGATGAGCTTGATTTTATAACTTCTTTCCGTGTGGGCCTAAATGACTTAGGGCGTGATCTGATAAAAGATGGTGTGAACCAAGAGAGAGCCTTGGAAGAAATATCGACCACTATACAAAGTTCTGGTAGTGTTACACCAAGAGAAGCAGCAGAAATGACAAGGGCGTTTTCGAGAGTGCTTTTTGGAATAATGGATCATCTCCGCACAAATCCTAAGGGATAAATCCGGAAAAATATATTATTATAGTAACGGATGAAAAAAATATACATCGGATATTTTATTCTTTTTATTACCCTGGCAGGAATAATTATTGCCCTGAGTAGGCAACAAAAACCATTGGTCAATCCATTAAGCGCCATTAAAGAAAAACCGTTTGAAAAATACAGTTTAGAAAACTTAAAAAAATCTACTTTCAAGGATAGTCCGATTACCTTCGGAGATATTATAAAAGACACTCCCGAT
>JAMCZG010000015.1 GCA_023485715.1 Patescibacteria group bacterium | reverse complement strand
GCTCGATTTAATCCAGGAGGGAAACCAGGGGTTAATCCGGGCAGTCGAAAAATATGATTGGAGAAGGGGTTACAAATTTTCGACTTACGCGACCTGGTGGATTAGACAATCTATAACGCGGGCGATCGCCGACCAGGCAAGAACTATTAGAATCCCGGTTCATATGGTCGAAAATATTAACCGGTTTTTAAGGACTTCCCGAAAGTTGATGCAGGAATTAGGCCGCGAGCCGACCCACGAAGAAGTAGCAAAGGCTTTAGGAATTGAACCCGACAAGGCACTCGAAATAATTAAAATTTCACAGGAGCCAGCGAGTCTCGAATCGCCAGTTGGAGACGAAGAAGATTCCAGACTCGGTGATTTTATTCATGATGCGACAGCGCCGACCCTTTTTGACACAGCGTCGCGCGAATTATTAAAAGAGCAGGTGGATCAGGTTTTGGGGACATTGTCTGACAGAGAACGAAGAGTATTAGAAGAAAGATTTGGTCTTAAAGACGGACGGCCAAAAACCTTAGAAGAGGTTGGTCGTATTTTTGCGGTAACCCGGGAAAGAATCCGTCAGATCGAAGCAAAGGCACTCAGAAAACTCCGTCACCCTTCTAGAGGAAATAAATTAAAGGATTATTTGGGATAAATTATTTTCTTTCAACCGAAATTGTGCATTCGGTAACAAGCGCAGCGATTGCGCCGACCGCTGCTAAAACCGGGGCTAAAACCGCCCCGACCACGCCGACAGTCAAGGGAAATTCGACCAACGTTTTGCCTTTTTTATCCTTGATCGTAATTTTTCTTATATTCCCTTCGTTAATCAATCTTTTAACCTCTTTTAAAAGATTTTCTCCGGAAACTTTAAAAGATTCACCCTTTTTATTTGTCATTAGGTTAATAATAGTATCAGTTTGCTTGACTAAATTCAAATTACTGGTCTAATATGATAGAATAGTCCTTTCTAAGAGTTTAAAATGAGCGATTTTGCACTGCTTACGATTTTTATAATCGGCTGGATCATTATCTCGCCGATTTATTTATTTTACAGAGTAAAAGTGACAAACGAATGGGTGAGAAAAGACAAGCATTTATCTTTTTATACCAGAGACAGAATTTTTAAAATCACATCGCTTCAGCTTATCCTTATTCTTTGTGCGCTTTCACTTTTATTTTGGCTATTGATTGCCATTAAGATGCGCGGAAGTTTTTCCGACTTCGAAAGACCCGAATTAATAATAGTGGCATTTTTTTTGATTATCAGCTTGATCATTTCATTCGGTGGCGGTGCTTATGCATCTAGTGTCATTACAGAACAATTTACTCTTAACGGATTAAAACAGCACCCGGCTTTTAATACGCTTTTATTGGTAAACGAGTTTTATCATGGTCCTGTTAGTCATGTGCTTGTGCATTCGGGTGCATTAGTTCTTCTTTTACTCATTTGTTTTTTTGAAAAATTTAATCCGTTAACCCAAACCGATATTTTACGTTTTTATTTATATGTAATATACGGAATAATATTTGGCTTATCGGTATTGTTTGTTTTTATAAGAACCCAAACATGGAAACATCAGATGCCGGTAGCTTTAATAACAAATATAATCCAAATTGTTTTTTTAGTTACTGTCGGTATAAGTATTTACAGAATTCCGTTTAACGTATTTTTCTTGTGTGCCAACAGTCTTTTATCTTTGGGGCTTATTATTATTTTTATTCATCACAAATTGAGGCATACTTATTACAGATACGATTAAGATTGTCCGTTTGTATCCACTTGTGAGCAAAGAGGTTTTTTCCCCTCTTCCGTTGTATAATCGAGAAGTTTTTGTTTACGGGCGTTAATAACTTCTGCCGATACGACTCCGGGCCCGCCGATACATCCTCCGGGACAAGCTAAAATATCATAAAAAAGGCAACCGGTTTCTTGATTCGTCTGAAGCTTCGAAAACATAGCTATTAAATTTTTTATCTCATCTCCGACGATTATTTTTCGACATCCTAAATGTTGTATATCAAGCGTTGCCTTCATTCCACCAGACGCTGGAAATATTTCGACTCCTTTTTGTCCCGGTCCGTCAAAAGCGAAATCACTATTTAAAAAATCATCTGTATTTATGTTTTTTTCGGCAAATATGTCTTTTAATTCTTTATATGTTAGGGCAAGCGTTACTTCCGGAAAAGATTTTGCTTCGTTTTTCTTGGCGATACAAGGACCGATAAAAATATTTAAATTTTCGGGCCACAATTTTTTACATAATCTTCCGTTTACTCCGATCGGAGCCGGAATATTGGGAAGATATTTAACCAAATCCGGAAAACGGGTCTTTATTAAATTAACGCTAGTCGGACAATTTGCCGCGATCACAATTCCCCCCTTTTCTTTTTCGAATAATTCTTCGTAAAGTTTATTAACTTCTGCGATCGCAACACTGTGGTCACACACTTTGTCAAACCCCAATTTTTTTAAACCACCGATAAGACCATTTTTTTTAAAATCAACTGGAAAGGAAGGGGCGACCATCGCTGTTAATTTATTCCCTTGTTGTAAAAAAGATAGTAATTGTTGGCCGTCGGGAGACAAATTCATATTACGAATTAATCCGATTATAAATTTTCGACAAAATAAATACTAAAACTCCGCCTGATAAAGCCGTTATTAATTGAACTATTCCCATCGCGTTTAAAAATATTAAAGGCAGGATTTTTATTTTGATTAGGATAAAAGCGGGGATTAAAAGAACAGAGGTTTTGATTATCGCTGCCGGAAGCAATGCGAAAAAATAATTCCGGTTTGCCGAAATAATTTTTTTAAAAACAAACATAAGCAGGATATTTCCGAGCCAAATAAAAGGAATCATATAATAAAGTGAAATGGTTAGCGGACCAAAGATAACTCCTTTTAATAATACAGATAGACTCGGTAATAGTGCGATTTTATAAGCCGTTTTAAAAGGCAAAAAATATGCTGTTAGTAAAAGAAGGGCGTTAACAAAAGTTCCGGTTAATAATTGTGGATGATCCAATACTACAGGGATTGCAAACGCAGCTCCCGATAAAAACAAAGTTAGCGCTGTTTTATTTGCAACCACAAAAGTTTTTGTCTGGGCTTCTTTTTTATCCATGAGAATTAAATTATAGCACAGATATTTTCTGTTATGCTAACATATATTATTAATATTTTTAATTTTTATTTTAGCAACTTAATAAAAACGATCGAACTCAGAAATACGATAATAACTCCCGTTATAAACCAGTAGACTAAAAGCGCAAACGGTAAATGGAACATCATGTACATCGGAAAATACGAGAGTACGAGCATAATCACAGCGACGATTTCTGTATAAGAAAACGCTCTTTTTATCAATTTATCCGGAAGTAATGTTTTTATATAGTTATAAAAAATAGCGAGCACTAATCCGCCGATAAATGTAAGCAATATAGATATTCCTAAGAAACCAGCCGGGGGCGGGCCAGCGTTTGGCATCATTAACTTACTCCATACGCCAAAATATTCAGGCATTTTATAATAGTCGAGTGTTAAAATTGCCTCCGCTTGTCGGGCGAGCATGGCGATTGCGGTGTACAAGATTGCGGCGATAAATATTTTATCCCATCGGTTCTTCTTTAACCAAACAGACATGATTTTTCACCTCCCTTCGGGCGTGGTACTTACTAAATTTTAACACAAACTTTTAAAATTTTTTTTCGATGAGGTAATTTTCTAAGACAAGGTATTTTAATCCGGAATTTTTAAATGTTATTAAGGCATCACTAGGAGAACAGACGATCGGCTCTCCATGTAGGTTAAAAGACGTATTCAAAAGACCTCCTGTTCCGGTTAACGCCTCAAACTCTTTTATTATTTCGTGATAAGAAGGGTTTTGATCTTTAGAGAGTATTTGAGGACGACAGGTGTAGTCGTACGGATGCAAAGCGGCGATTAGATCTTTTTGGGCTTTTGGTGTGGTTTCGAAGGCGATCATCATAAACGGTGAGTCTATTTTTTTAGGATTGACAATATAGTCGCGTAAACGCTCTTTAAGGATAACAGCCGCAAAAGGCATCCAAAAATCCCTTCCTTTGATTTGATCGTTAATGATTCTTATAACTTTAGGATCGGCTGGGTTTGCCAAGATTGAGCGATTGCCCAATGCTCTTGCACCAAACTCCATCCTACCCGAAAGCCGAGCGACAATGCCGCCTTTATAAATTATGGAAGCGATTTCTTTTGCGGGATTTTTCATCTTCCTAATTTTTATATTTTGTTTAGCAAACGCTTCAATGTTTTTACTAATTTCGCTATCGGAAAAACTCGGACCAAGATAGAGGTTGTCTATGGGTTTTGGGTTAAAAATAATCCCATTTTTCTTACAATATTTTCTGTAGCCATAAAACGCCGCGCCGATCGCCGTTGATTCGTCTCCGCAGGAGGGCATAACAAATATTTTTTTTAATTTCGGTAACTTTGCGATTTCCATATTGGCCTTTACATTCATAAAGACTCCGCCACCCAATATTACATTTTGAATTTTTGTTTTAGAGATAGCGTTATCGATTAACTTAACAAGTATTTCTTCTGTCAGTTTTTGAATGCTTCCGGCAATAATGTCGAACCTTAACTTCGAAAAATATTTTTCTAGATAGTTAAAATATGTGAACACAGGAACCCTTGATTTAATTGACAGTTTTTCAACCCAGATGTCCTTTTTTAATTTATCGAGAACTTTATCGACCATGTCTTTATGGCTGTAAGGGGCAAGACCCATTACCTTATATTCGTGTTCGTTAGGTTTCATGCCTAGATATTTAGTGATATAGGAATAAGTTAATCCGATACTGTGCTTTACGTCGGTCGAGCCGATTTCTTTCCACCGATCGGAAACGACCGTAAAAACCCGAGAACAAAGTCCGTCTCCTTCCCCATCGACTGTTATAACCAGGTTTTTAGTATTTTTTTCCTCAACATCCGGACGCGCATAATACGCAGCAAAAGCGTGGGCGGTATGGTGGTCCATCGAAAATATTTTTTTCAAGGGAATACGCAGTTTTTGCGAAAGAAATTTTTTTTGTCTTCTTGTTCCGATTTGGGTAAAAAGATATTTGTGTAATTTAAAAACATGTCCGAAACGGAGGTTCAATTTAATAATTGCCCACATTGTTAATCTGTTTAAAGAGGATAGACCCTTTATAAAATTTACACGGATGGATTTTTCGCTGCTCGCTTTTTCCGTAAAAGAAAACACAGGGTGTATAAATCCAACATACACTTCATCTATATCGTATGATTCTATTTTTGCCTCTTTTAAACAATAATCGATCGAAAGTTCCGGGTAGCATTCGATTCCTTTGATTCTCCTAAACCTTTCTTCTTGGGCACAGGCAATAATTTTTCCATCCCTAAGAAGGGCAGCACTTGAAATATGACTTCCGTTAATCCCTAATATATAAACTGGTTTTTTCATGAAGTTTTTTTATTTCTGCAATTATAACAGGCTGTTTAAATTTTACAAAACTCAAAAATCGCAGGTTTTTTATGATTGTTTATAATTTGCGGCTATTCTCTGGGCATTATGACTTTTTGTTCGCCGTCTGCGCCCGGAGCGACTTGGGCTTTAGGGAAGTAAAAGGTTACGAAATTTTCATTAAATGTGAAATTTTTAAAATTGTCCGCATCGGGGGCGGCGCCTGATGCGATCATGTCTTTTGGAACACAGCTGTCGTACGGACAATTCGGCTGGTTTCTGAATTGTTCTGTTAAATAATTAATCGAAAAATCCGATATTTGCTGAATGTAATTAGGGTCGTTTTTAAATAAATCCAAAAGTTCGACTTCTTTTTTATTCACAATATCGTAATTAAAGGTCTTTATTTCTTGTCGTTGGTTTGCGCCACCTTCGAAGGCGTTAACTCTCATAATGAAACTAATATATTGATTATTTAGTTGTTCGGGAGACCAGGTAATTGAAAGTGAATACATTTGTTGTGGAAATTTAGAAAGTTCTTCGGGTGTTGCATTTTGCTGTAATAATTTATTATTCTCATCGGAATTTTTCTTAAATTCACTAATCTGCTCGGACACAAAAGTCTGTATTTGGTCATTAAACGATTTTGAAAGAGCGTCGAATTGGGGATATTCTGCCGAGATTTTGTAGAGATTAGTTTCTTCTTTTACAAATTTTACCTTAAGCGAAAGTTCCTGGCTGTTTGTGATATTTTTTTGAAAAATAAAATACCCTCCGACTAACACGAAAATAATCGCGATTAAAAGAAGAATCTTATTATCTTTCATAAAATAGCATTATATTTACATTAACAACAAAAAATAAAAAAATCAAATCATATTTACAAAACGCGTATACTGGCCTATGATTAAATCAGATTTAAAATGAATTTATTTGGTAATCTAACGGAAAAACGGCGCTTGTTAAGGGATCGATATTTTATCCGCGCGATCGATTTCGAAAGCATATTTGAAACTTTTTTTGTCTCGGCTGTCATTTCGATTTTGGGTATTAGGATTTTTCTTGAACTCACAAATTATCCTCAGCTCGGCGGCGGAGGTCTTCATATCGCACACATGCTTTGGGGAGGAATGTTTATGCTTGTTGCGATAATTCTTTTACTTATTTTCTTGGGGAGACCAACCAAAACAATCGCCGCGGTTTTAGGGGGTTTAGGTTTTGGTGCTTTTATCGATGAACTCGGAAAATTTATCACAAGCGACAATAATTATTTTTTTCAGCCGACTTTCTCTTTGATTTATTTAATTTTTGTTGTTTTGTACGTGACTTTTTACTCGTTCGGAAAATATTGGAATTTTTCTAAAAAAGAATATCTCATAAACAGCTTGGAATATATAAAGGAGGCTATAACAATAGATTTAAACGAAGACGAAAAGAGGTTGGCGACATATTATTTATCTCATTCGGACCAGAATGATTCGATTACCATAACGCTTAAAGATTTATACAAAAAATTGGACACGATTCCAGAATCGACGCCGAATATAGTTACCAGGGTAAAAAATTTTATGACTAATTTTTATTTAAACTTGATCCGGAAAAAAATGTTTAAGATCGGAGTAAACGTCTTTTTTATTTTTAAATTTATCCTGAGTCTTTTACTGCTTATGTTGTCTTTTTCTGCCCTGATCCAGGTTTTTATACTCCAGGGAATTACGATTAACGACATATACGGCAGTACGATCGAACTTTTAGATCTTTTTGCGAGTTCTGTAGCGGGTGTTTTTATAATAATCGGAGTTATAAAAATGCGTCGGTCCAGACTCGAAGCGTATAAGATGTTTAAAAAAAGTCTATTGATCTCCATTTTTTTGGTTCAGGTTTTTTCTTTTTACCAGGAGCAATTGAGTGCTTTTTTAGGCCTTGTTTTTAATATTCTGATTCTTATCGCCCTAAACAGTATGATCGACCAGGAAAAATTGATGATGCATAAAAATCAAAATCTGCTATAATAGTACTAATGCATAAAAAGTTTTATGCAAGTGGATTTTTTTATCACCCGCCCACACAGCAAATTCTCTTGCAACAAAAAAAATCTACAGAAAATTCATCATCTCTTTGGTCGATGTTCGGAGATGAATGTTCTTCTGAAAAAAACGCCGCACAAACATTTCTGCGTCTTATTAATAAATTATTAAAAATAAAAATAAAACCTGATTTTATCCATCCGATATACACGTATTTTCATAAAGACATAGGTAAAAATCACGCCGTTTTTTACGCAGAAGTACACGAAGTAAAGAACTTCTCGTCTAAAAAGGGTGTATTCACATGGTTTACATTTAAGCAAATACTTAAATTACAGTTAAGCGAACAAACAAAACAAGACCTTATCGTGGGTCAACGAGTTATCGACGCCGGCATACGTAAAGGCCTTGGTCTCAAAACCCTGGAATAGTTACATCATAAATGTACGACTCTTCCCAAAAAGATTAAGATTACAGCCCCCACCACTGCTACAAAAACACTGTATAAGTTAAATCCCGTAACTCCAGGTTGGCCTAAAAGATTCATTAAAAGTCCTCCTAGAAATCCGCCGATTATACCTAAGATTACATCTGTAAGTAAACCGTGAGAACTTTTTGTTATTACTGACGCGAGAAAACCAGCGATCGCGCCTAGAACAATCCATAATATTATATCCATGTTAGTATTCTCACCTCCTTTGTTAAAAATTCATTTAATCGCATTTTCATCTTAAAATTCCTAAACCAAAAAGCCCGATTATAATGAGATAGAACGCAATAAGATAATTTAAGAATTTAGGAAAGATTAATATCAATACACCGAAAATTAAAGATACTAATGGACTAAGATTTGTAAAGTTTAAACTAAACATATTCACCTCCTCCTTAAAGATAAGTTAGCGCATGACGTGTTAAAAAAGCCGTAATTTATATCACATAATTATTTTTTAGGCGTCGGTACCTTTGCGCCCTTTTTCCGCGCTTTAGAAAGTCCGATGGCTACTGCCTGGCGGGGGTTCGTAACCCTTTTTCCGCTTTTGCCGCTTTTTAGCTCTCCTTTTTTGAACTCATGCATAGCTTTTTCGACTTGTTTTTGTGCGCCCTTTCCGTATTTTGGCATATTCCCTCCTCTCGGTTTAAAGCTTAATAAATCTAGTATGGGAATTTCAGTTATAAAAATCACACAGTTTATGCGCTTATCAGGAATTGTCATGATTAAATGCTTAGTGAGGCTTGTTACATAAAAATATCAGTAAATGGTTATAATCTAATATTAAAGTTCTGATTAATCTAAAATGATTAAGAAAATAAAATTTAATAAGTTAACCCCCGAAGAAGAAAAAATCATGATGGACAAGCAAACGGAGCCGCCCTTTAGCGGCGAGTATGACGATTTTTATAAAGAGGGCATATATGTTTGCAAGCGATGCAATAATCCTCTTTACACTTCTTCGGCAAAGTTTAAATCGGGTTGCGGTTGGCCGAGTTTTGACGACGAGATTTCGGGGTCTGTTGAAAGGCTTATCGACGCGGATGGGACAAGAACAGAGATTATTTGTGCTCGATGCGGAGGCCATCTCGGACATGTTTTTGAGGGAGAGGGCTTTACGGATAAAGATACAAGACATTGTGTGAACTCATTGTCGATTAAATTTTTTCCTAAATAAAATGAATAAAGATTCAGAAGTAGCTGTTTTGGGCGGAGGTTGTTTTTGGTGTACGGAAGCGATTTTTTCAAAACTCAAAGGAGTGAAAAACGTTACTCCTGGTTACGCCGGTGGACACGCTGATAATCCAACCTACGATGAGGTGTGTAGCGGGAATACTGGCCATGCAGAAGTGGTAAAAATCGAATTCGACCCAAAGGTGGTCTCCTACAAAAAACTGCTGGAAATATTTTTTGCGTTTCATGATCCGACTACTCTGAATCGTCAGGGAAACGATATCGGAAAACAATATAGATCTATTATCTTATTTTCCGATTCAAGGCAGGAAAAAGAAGCAAAAAATTATATAAAGAAACTCGAAGATGAAAAAATATTTAAAGACAAAATAGTTACCGAAGTAAAGGCTTTAAATAAGTTTTTTGAGGCAGAGGATTACCATAAGAAATATTTCGAGCGAAATATAGATAAGCCTTATTGTCAATTTATAATATCGCCAAAATTATCCAAAATCAGAGAAAAATATTCCCGTTTAATAAATCGATAATATTTTTCAAAAGCGGTAGCTTAGTTGCTTTTATCAAGAGTAAGGTTTAGTATAAACCAATGCGGAAAATAAGGATTCTTGTTTTCTTTCTGTTGTTTTTATTTTTGGGCGTAATTATTTTTACATATACGTTGTTTTCCCGAGTAAATATGGCGGGTATTAATAAAGCAGTAGCCGTTAAAATTCCGACACCTACTACAACGCCTACACCTATTCCTTCTCCGACATCTTCTCCAACCCCGTTTCCTACTTCGACTCCGACCCAAACACCAATGCCTTTGCCAACATTAACGCCAACTCCAACAACGATTATTATTGCGCCGCAAGAACTCGAAGCTCTTTTTACAAGATACGCAAGTGAATATAGCGTCGACAAAGAATTGCTCAAAAGAATCGCCAACTGCGAATCGACTCTAAACCCAAACGCGAGCACAAAATATTATGCGGGACTTTTCCAATTTTCGGAAAGCTTATGGGTTCAAACAAGAACTTTAATGGGGCAAAATCCTGATGTGAACCTTCGTTTTAATCCAGAAGAATCTATCCGCACAGCTTGTTTTATGGTGTCCCAAAACCGTTTAGGAATTTGGCCAAACTGTGCAAAATAACTATATTTATTCGATAAACTTACTTAATTCCAGCCAATCCCGTTTCCTAC